>JBHAFO010000158.1:0-3334 GCA_041856145.1 Alloprevotella sp. | reverse complement strand
TAATCTGTTCGTTATAGTCAGAATTAAAAACAAACTTAGAAACCAAACCTCTTTATGCTTTGATTTCGGGTTTGTTTTTGTTTAATAGTAGATAAAATGACAAGTGAAGTCGTAGTAGATGTAAAACCCCAAGAGATTTCCATCGCCCTTTTAGAAGACAAGAAACTGGTTGAGTTTCAAAAGGAAGAGCGTACGGAGAACTTTACGGTTGGGAACATATATGTGGCCAAGGTTAAGAAAATGATGCCCGGGCTGAATGCATGTTTCGTTGATGTTGGCTATGAACGTGATGCTTTTCTACATTATCTTGACTTAGGACCTCAATTTGCTTCTTATGAGAAGTTCTTAAAACAGGCGTTAAACGACAGAAAGAAACCTCTCTCACTCTCGAAAGCTACAATTTTACCAGAGTTACCCAAAGATGGGAGCATTCAGAAGACTGTGAAAGTTGGGCAAGAACTCTTGGTGCAAATTGTGAAAGAACCAATTTCGACCAAAGGTCCACGTTTGACTTGTGAACTCTCTTTTGCCGGTCGCTTTATAGTACTCATACCGTTCAAGGATAAAGTTTCCGTTTCATCTAAAATTAAAGATGCAGGCGAACGAGCACGATTGAAGCAGCTGATCCAGAGTATCAAGCCTAAAAACTTTGGAGTTATTGTGCGTACTGTGGCCGAAAACAAAAGGGCGGCAGAATTGGATAGTGAGCTGAGAACATTGGTTAAAAGGTGGGAGTCTGCGGTTGCCAAGCTGCAAAAAACGAAACACTACCCTGCCCTAGCCCATGAAGAGTCCAGCAGAACAGTAGCGTTGCTCAGAGATCTTTTCAATCCCTCTTATGAAGCCATTCATATTAATGACCAAGATGTTTACTCTGAGGTTTCAGATTATATTTCTTTAATCTCACCCGGTCGCGAATCTATTGTCAAATTATACAAAGGTGACTCCCCCATTTTTGATTACTTTGCTGTAACCAAACAAATCAAGACATCATTTGGCCGTACTGTAACTTATAAACATGGAGCTTATCTTATTATAGAACACACTGAAGCCTTTCATGTGGTAGATGTCAATAGTGGTAATCGCTCTAATGCTTCAGAGGGACAAGAGATGAATGCATTGGATGTCAATCTTGGGGCTGCTGACGAACTTGCTCGCCAACTTCGTTTGCGAGATATGGGGGGAATAATAGTCGTGGACTTTATAGACATGGGGCTGTCTGAGAACAGACAGAAACTCTATGAAAGAATGTGTCAAAACATGCAGAAAGACAGGGCACGCCACAACATTCTCCCATTGAGTAAATTTGGATTGATGCAGATTACTCGTCAACGTGTTCGCCCTGCCATGAACGTCTCTGTTGATGAAGCCTGTCCGACGTGCAGCGGATCGGGTAAAATTAATTCGAGCTACTTGTTTACAGACGTTTTAGAGAGCAAGATTGAGATTTTAGTCAAAAAACTTGACATTACTCGCTTTAAGTTGCATATTCACCCTTATGTGTCGGCCTATCTCAGACAAGGTTTTATGTCAATCAGAATGAAATGGCTGCTTAAATATGGGCGAGGTGTTAAAGTCGTTCCTGATCAGAGCTTAGGATTTCTTCAATATAAGTTCTATGATAATGAAGGTGTAGAAATAGACATGAAAGAGGAGCGTGAGCTTCTTTGATAATAAAAGGAGAATATGGTTATTGGCCACATTCTCCTTTTTCATACTTACGAATATTACCTATTGAAAGCAGATAGGCACGCTCTTGGGGATTCTTGGTTTCAATAAGGGCGTTGCCGTTATGAGGGATAATTTTGAGCAAGAGCAAAAATAAAGAGAGAATGTCAGTCTGACATTCTCTCTTTGTGTAGATCTTACTAAAAATTAGAGCAATTTGCGAGCACCGTCACCAATTACAACATCAATGACAACAGGTTCTTTGCCGTACTTTTCTGCATAGGCCTTTTTAGCTGTTGCGATGAATGAGTCATAAAGTTCTTCGGCTACTAAGTTAATGGTGCATCCACCAAAACCACCGCCCATCACTCGTGAACCTGTGACGCCACAAGATTTAGCAATCTCATTCAAGAAATCAAGCTCTTCGCAAGAAACTTCATACTGTTTGCTAAGTCCCTCGTGAGTTTCGTACATCATTTTGCCGACTGTCTCATAGTCGCCTTTTTCAAGGGCGTCGCAGACTGTCAATACACGTTTTTCCTCGCCAATAACATATTGAGCGCGGAGCATGTCTTCGGCAGAAACAAGATCTTTCACGCCTTCGAGCATTTCAGCGTTGGCATCACGCAGAGTTTCAACTTGTTTACCTTGCTTTTGCAGGGCAGCAACCACGTTTTCGCAGCTTTGACGACGATCGTTGTATGCTGAAGAAGCCAATTCGTGCTTAACAAGTGAATTGAGTAGAACCAACTTGTAGCCTTCAGGTTTGAATGGGAAGTATTTATATTCAAGTGAGCGGCAGTCAAGACGGATCAGGCTGTCTTTCTGACCGAATACAGAGGCAAATTGGTCCATGATACCGCACTTCACGCCTACGTAGTTGTGTTCAGTGCTTTGTCCGACCTTAGCCAAAGTGAATTTATCCAAATTGCCACCGAAAAGGTCATTGAGAGCAAACGCAAAAGTGCTTTCGAGAGCCGCAGATGAGGACATACCTGCACCGAGAGGAACATCGCCTGCAAAAGCTGTATTGAAACCTTCTACTTTGACGCCCAACTTCATCATTTCACGGCATACACCATAGATGTAACGGAAGTGACTGGCAGAAGGCCCCTTTTCATCATCAAGATTAAATTCTACATAATCTTTGATGTCGATAGCATAAGCACGTACATTTCTTGTACCGTTAGGCTTTATTTCAGCAATGATACCCTGCTTTACTGCACCGGGGAATACGAATCCTCCGTTATAGTCTGTGTGTTCGCCAATCAGATTGATACGACCGGGAGAAGCATATACAGAACCTGTGCTTCCGTCGAAGTGTTTTGTGAAGCGACTTCTTACGTCTTCTATTTTAAGCTGCATAGTAGTATGTTTTTAGAGTTAGGAATTACGCTTGTTGTTTTACTTTATAACCTACTGCTGCATAGTAGAGCAAGTAGATTTCACCTACAATGACGATGAGCCACGTCCAAGTCCAATCGCCACCAAGGCGGTCAGCCCAAAGAGCTTGTATGAGTGGGAGAATTGCTCCCCCTACTACACCCATCATCAATGCACCTGATCCGGCAGAAGTATATTTGCCTAATTTATCAATGGCAAGTGCAAAGATGGCAGGCCACATGATAGAGTGGAACAAGCCGACACCTGTGAGTAACCAAGGATT
>JBHAFO010000157.1:0-5134 GCA_041856145.1 Alloprevotella sp. | reverse complement strand
GAGGCGGTATCGAGAAGCTCGGTCTGAGTGCCTGCGACAAAGATTGCCCTTGCTTCTGGACGAAAATCTGAGCGTCCCTATTGGGGTTGCGAAAGGGTGAATCGCTACAGAGGCACTACTTCTGTGGATTTTCTCAGGCAGCTATCTGACCCTAAAAGCGGAGGGCGATTCGCGCAGATGAAATGGAAGAGAAAAGATAAGGGAAGCAGATTTTACTGCAAAATATTCTCGTTTTTTAGGTTTTAATTGTTGGCTATTCTATATCTTTGCGAAAAATGATACTAATGCTTGTGGATTAACTTGTTGGGAGTGGACAATCATAAACCTCGCCCTTTTCTGTCGCCTCCTTGCCGTTTAGCCTTCCCTTGCTATACAGATAATATCTAATTTTTCTCCATCTAAATTCTATTTCATGTCACAACTTTTACCTCTTGCCCTCCTTGGCTTGTCACTTTCCTTGAGTGCGACTGCACAGATCACGGACTATCCAATTTCTTTTGCAACAGATGCCAACAATGCGTCCGACTATCAATTTACGGGTGTGACAATCGCTACGACAAGCAGCAGACTCTCGTCCATTACCTTTGATACTGAAACACAAAATCGTGTCTACCGTGACCATTCGCAGCACTATCTCAAACAGCTCTCAGCCATGCCGGGCGACGCCATCACGCTGACGCCAACGCTAACTGGCACTACTGCTTTGCAGGGCTATCTCTATGTTGATTTGAACCAAGACGGACAATTCACACCCGTGCTCACCGCCGAAGGTCTGCCTGCGGAGAACAGTGAACTGGTGAGCTTTACAGGGTTGAATGGACGCAATTCCAAAGGCGAAACAGTGGCTGGCAATTTCGGCGCGATGCCTGCATTTAATCTCTCCAGCACCTTGCCTCATGGCGTTTATCGTGGGCGCTTGGTGATAGACGCTAATGTCGCGCAGCCCGAAGGCTCTGCGGCGATTGCCACAAACGGCGGACAGATCGTGGACTTCCTACTTAATGTCCACGCCAATACCGCAAAAATAACTGTGCTTACGGAGCATGGCAATGTTTTTGGCACGGGCAAGGCTCTGCCCACGCACATTAGACCAATGACTCCTTTGCCTGTCAATTTGAAGCCCGTAGCTGCAGGTTACGTGCGTACCAATTTCGTGGTACGCCATGGGCATAATCTTGATGGTCCTCAGTTCGTGCACGGCAATCGCCAGTGGGCTGAAGAAAGTCCGAACCTGCGTCCGCAATCGACAGTGTATATTATTCCTGCAGCTTGGACAGACAATAATGTGGAAATCGTTGCCACTTTCGCCCCTACGCCCGAGGCGGCATACCTGCCCTTGCTGACTGAAGAATTTAATCTACCCAATGGGAGTCAGCCCAATAGCTCACTCTGGCGTTGCTCCACGCGTCATGCACACATTACTTGGGCACGCTATATCAGCAACTCGCCCGATGTTGTTTATGTCGAAGATGGCAATTTGGTTTGCCGAGCCATTCCCACGCCCGAAAGTGAGCGCGCCAATGGTGAAACTGCGGAGATGCTCAGCGGCGCAGTAGAGAGCCGTGGACTCTTCGATTTCCAGTACGGGAAAATTGAAGCGCGTATCCTCACTGCGCCCTACGAGGGAAATTTCCCCGCATTCTGGATGATGCCAAGACCAGTAGAGGGGCAGAAAGGCTGGCCCCATGAGGGAGAAATTGATATATGGGAGCAAGTGAATACAGACAATACCTCTGTGCATACAATCCATACCAACTGGACGTACAACCTCGGCAAGAGGAATGAACCCCAAAGCTCGTTGTTTAAGGGCGATGTGGACATGACAGCTTACCATACCTATGGCGTCGAATGGTCACCAAAGGCAATTAGTTGGTTCGTCGATGGCGTGAAAGTTTTTACCTATAGTAAGAGCACCAATCAGAATGCGTTGTCTCAAGGGCAATGGCCCTTCGATCGTCCGTTCTATATCATTCTCAACCAAAGTTGCGGTAATCAGGAGAGCGGATCATGGGCGCGGAAGCCAGTACTTACGCATACTTATGAAACACGCTTCGACTGGGTGCGCGTCTATCAGACCAAGGAGGAAAATCCCGCATTGGGCATAGAAAAAGTAGCTGCGGACGAAGGCGCAACTGCCACAGCCTACGATCTTTCAGGAAAGGTTGTCGCCAATCCTGCCAAAGGGATTTATATTGTAGATGGGCAAAAAAAGTGGTGTCCTTGAATTGAAAAAGAAAGAATGAACCGTTTTAATAGACGGAGTAGTTGTTTTAATAGGCGATTTTAGCAACTCGGACTAACATTTGCAGGAAATAAATTGGCGAAACGACTTTTCTTTTGTAAATTTGCTCCCAGGTCCTCATTGCAATAAGCGCAAAAACTACATCTTGGCATGGAGGAATGCCCACCGACAAAAGGCTGTGGCATAACGGACAGTGTAATAATTATTTCCATCTTATCATAACATCTCCTTTGTATGAAGAAGACATTGCTTTTCATCTGCGGTGCGGTGGCTTGGCTCAGCTCCTGGGCACAGCCTGTTGCGCCTAAGATGACAACTGCAGGCGATACCACTTGGTATTACGTGCGCTTCAAGACTGGTGGCAATGTGCTTGCCGACCAGAATACGGGTTTGAGAACAGCTGCTTTAAGCCTTGGTGCAAAGGCACAACAGTGGTATCTGCTCGGTAGTAGTACTAACAGTTTCCGCATGGTGAGCCGTTTGGGCAACCGTGTTATATGGAACGGTAGTCGCTATGTGACCGCAGTAACAGGCGGAGCTTATTTGAAACTCGAACAGTCTACCAACGCTTCTGCTACCAACTATTGGGAAATTAAGCGTACGAATGGTATGCAAACTATGAACCAGGTTGGAGGCACAAATGCAGGTGCACAGCTTGGAGAATGGACGCCTGGTGATAATAATAATCCTTTGGAATTTGTGCCTATCCAAGCACAATTGCCAACGTTCTCTACTGCTGGCAATGACACTTGGTACTTCCTGCAGTTCCGTAACGGTGGTTTCACCATTGCTGATGCAGGTGAAGGCGTCAATTCAACGGTGCAATTGGCACAGCCCGTCGCTGGACAGCTGTGGAAGTTGGTAGGTGATCAGTCCTCATTCTATCTCCAGAATAAAGATGGACGTTACCTCACTTATCAAAACAGCCGTCTGACAACGACAAGTACAGAGCCTACGATACGTTTCAACCTCATAGCTTCTACAAATACTACTTACTTCCCCGCTTGGGAGATTGGTATAGTTGGCACATCGGGCACGGCGTTCAATCAATGGGGCGGTGCTGCGGCTGGTAATACTATCGGACTTTACACGATTGGCGATGGTGGTAATCCCATCGGCTTTGTGAAGGAAAATGAGATGGGCTATGCCGACTATAGAGTGGAAGGCGTGAGTAGCTTTGCACCAGTGAATCCATTTACACTATGGTACAAGCAGCCCATCACCCTCCTTTCAAGCCCTTCGGGCGACCCTTGGCGTGAATACGCTCTGCCTTTGGGCAATGGTCAGCTCGGTGCTACATTCTACGGTGGCGTGAAGAAGGAGCAAATCCAGTTCAACGAGAAAACTCTTTGGACGGGTCGCTCAACTGATAAGTCCGCAAGCTATGGCGCTTATCAGAACTTCGGTAGCGTTTTCATTGAGAACCTCGATAGTCAAACGTTTGACCAAACAGATGCGAAGAGCGTTAAGAATTATGTGCGCTACCTCGATCTGAACACAGCCACAGGCGTGGTGCAATTTACAAATGCGGATGGTTCTGTGACTTATACCCGTGAGTATATCGTGAGCTACCCTGATAATGTAATTGCGATGCGTCTCAAAGCCACAGCAGCAGGTAAGCAAAGCGTTCGTATCTCCATGAAGCCAGGCGTGAGTGCTACTGCCACTTATGCAGATGGCGAAGGCACTTTCTCTGGACAACTCGAAACAGTGCGTTACAATGCCCGTTTGAAAGTTGTGCCTACGAATGGTACAATGACAACAGACGCTAATGGTGTCTCTGTGATAGGTGCAGACGAAATCCTTGTTGTGCTGAATGGCTCAACAGACTTCGATATGACTTCTGCCACCTATGTGAACACGTCACTCGACCTGCAGGCAAAGGTTCAAGGACTCGTTAATACGGCTGCCACCAAGGGCTTCGAGCAAATTCAAAAAGGTCAGCAAGAGGCACACAAGCTCTTCTTCGATCGCGCAAGCCTGAGCCTCGAAGGTGCAGCCAGCAACGTAGACACCAAGACTCTTATCGACGATTATACAAAGAGCCTGAAGGGTACAGCTGATCCTAAGGCTTTGTTCCTCGAACAGCTCTACTATCACTATGGTCGTTACTTGATGATCGGTAGCTCTCGTGGTGTTGATCAACCAAGTAACCTCCAAGGAATTTGGAACAACCAAGCTAAGCCAGCCTGGAACTCTGACATTCACTCCAATATCAATGTGCAGATGAACTACTGGCCTGCTGAGGCTAATAACCTCAGTGAGTTGCACGAACCCTTCCTCAACTATATTAGCATTATGGCTAAGTCGCCACAGTGGAAGGCGTATGCTGCGGCAGCAAACCAGCCTTACGGTTGGACTTGCTACACAGAGAACAACATCTTTGGCGGTGTTGGTAGCTTCATGCACAACTACGTAATTGCCAACGCTTGGTATTGTACTCACCTCTGGCAACACTATCGCTACACCTTGGATAAGGATTATCTCAAGCGCGTATTCCCAGCGATGTGGACAGCGACACAATTCTGGCTCGGACGCTTGAAACTCGACACAGATGGCACTTACGTTTGTCCTAATGAATACTCGCCTGAACACGGTCCTGCAAGTCAAGACGGTGTGGCACACGCCCAGCAACTTGTTGCCGACCTCTTTGCAAATACAAAGCAGGCGATCGAAGTACTCGGTTCAGAGGCGAATGTTCCAACCGACAGCATCACATTGCTGAACGACCGCTATTCAAAACTCGATAAGGGCTTGGCGATTGAAACCTACACGGGCACATGGGGAGCGACCAGAAATGGTGTCTCAACCGGTACGCCAATCCTTCGCGAATGGAAGACCAGCAACTATGATGCTGGGCAAAACGGTCACCGTCACTTGTCACACCTGATG
>JBHAFO010000156.1:0-3087 GCA_041856145.1 Alloprevotella sp. | reverse complement strand
TAACTGAAGAATATATACCACTTCCGCCCTCCACAATGCAGTTGCAAAGTGGAGGGCGGAAGTGTTTTGTGACTGACGGCTTAGTGCAGGATAAAATAGATAAGTTCCCGCATCAGTTCGCCATCGGGAATGGAAGGGTTTCCTACGCCTTTGGTGCGGGCATCGGTGCGACGAATCAGAGCGATGATATCAAGCACTTTCTTCGGGGAGAAGGCTTGCATGGCTGGTATGATGCCATAACGAATTTGACCAGGCGACATACCCATCCAAGCGGCTAAGCCCTCGGGCGATTTGTCGGGCGAATACTGCGCTATGAGGATGTTGGAGAAAAATTTGAAGAGCACGGGGAGGTAGCGCATCGGTGGATATTCTTTCGCATTGCTGTCGAAAAATTGGATGATGCGGTTCGCCTTCAAAACATCTTTGCGTACAAGCGCATCTTGTAGCTCAAAAACATTATACTCCTTGCTCACCCCGATGTTACGTACTACCAACTCGTTGGTGATGCTCGGCACTACTGTACCTTTTGCCACCAAGAGTTTGTCTGCCTCGCCACTCAGCCGGCTCAAGTCGTTGCCCACAAAATCGACCAAAGTCACGGCGGCGTCATTCTCAATCTTACCCCCTTTGCTTGCCACATAGTTGCGCACAAAAGTTGCCAGCCCCTTGTTGTCGAGCTTTTCGGAATTAAAAACCACACCGAGCTGATTTGCCTGCGTCATCATCTTGGAACGGCGGTCGAGTGTGCCACCTTTGTAACAGACGATGAGCACTGTTGTGGGCTGTGGCTGTCGGAGATAAAGCTCCAAGCGTTCGAGCTGTTCCTTGGCGTTGTTCTTTCCGCCCGAAGAAACGAGAGCTTGCGCCTCTCGTAGCACCACCACCTTGCGACTTGCCATCATCGGGAACTCACGTGCCGACATAATTACTTGCTCAATCTGCGTGTCAGCCCCGAAGAAGGTGTTAAGTCCGAAGTCACGTTCCTCCTCGGGCATGAGGGCATCGACCAAGAGATCGGTCAAGCGATCGATATAAAACGTTTCCTCGCCCATCAAGATATAGACTGGCGCAAAGCGACCTGCCTGCACCTCTTGGGCGATTTCTGAATAAAGCGTTTCTGTCGATTTTCCTTTGGGAGGAGCCATAATGAGTGGGGAATGAAAAGATAGGAGAAAGCTGGCTTACCAGTCGAATTTGAGGTGGCGCACCGTCTTGCGTTGGTCCATGATCAAGCGCATGGCTTCGATGCCGATACGCACGTGCATCTTCGCATAATTCTCCGTCACCTTACGGTCGCTGGCTTCGGTCTTGATACCTTCGGCATACATAGGATTGTCCGACACCAAGAGCAGTGCGCCCGTTGGGATATGGTTGTAGAAACCCGTGGTAAAGAGCGTGGCAGTTTCCATGTCTACTGCCATGGCACGGGTATCAATCAGATATTGTTTGAAACGCTCATCGTGTTCCCACACCCGTCGGTTGGTCGTGTAAACAGTGCCCGTCCAATAGTCCTGATGGTTGTCGCGCAATGCCGTAGATACCGCACGCTGGAGCATAAAGGCAGGCAGGGCAGGCACTTCAGGTGGGAAGTAGTCCGTCGAAGTACCTTCTCCACGAATACCAGCAATTGGGAGAATGTAATCGCCGAGGCGTGTTTTGTCGTCGATACCCCCGCATTTGCCCAAGAAAAGACACGCTTTCGGTTTGATGGCACTCAGGAGATCCATCACCAAGGCGGCGTTTGGACTACCAATGCCAAAGTTGATCATCGTGATACCATTAGCCGTTACAGCACGCATATTGCCTTCGTAGTGCGCCGCCTCAACGCCCATTTCTTCGCAGAACATATCCACATAATTATTGAAGTTCGTCAAGAGGATATGCTTACCGAAGGACTCGAGCGATTGCTTCGTGTAGCGTTGCAACCAATTCTCTACTATTTCTTGTCTGTTCATAAAAGAAAAGCGTAAATTTGTGAACGCAACCTGTGTGCCTTTGCTGCATTGTTTGGCACGGCTTCAGTTGCGTGTAAATAGTAACTGCAAAAATAAGAAAATGCAAGAATTAAACCTCCCTCCCTACGCCATAAAAATGAAACAGCAGGGGGAGCAGATGCAAATTTTCGACTTTCTGCGTCGTCGGTGGCTCAAACTTACTCCGGAAGAGTGGGTACGACAACACTTCACGCACTATCTTGTGGAGCATCTCGGCTATCCGTCCACTCTTCTTGCCAACGAAGTGAGCATTCAAGTGGGAGGCGTGTCGCGCCGTTGCGACAGTGTGCTCTACGATCGGGCAGGAGGACGCCCGAGGCTCATCTGCGAATACAAAGCTCCAACGGTGGAAATCACGCAAGAGGTGTTCACGCAAATTCAGTCGTACAACAGTGTGCTCCGTGCCGACTATCTCATTGTTTCCAACGGACTTCGCCACATTTGTATCCACCTTAATTACGCCCTTGGCAAGGCTGAATTTTTGCCCGAAGTGCCACCTTTTGAGGCGTTGTTATAATAGAAAATCAGACAATGAAGCATTTACTTTCCATACTCTTTCTTCTCCTGCCTCTTTCTGCCGTAGCCCAAGAGAACAGGGCGTTATGGCTCGACACAGATGGCGTGCATATCAATGCGCACGGAGGAGGACTTCTCCGCCACGGCAAGCGTTATTATTGGTATGGAGAGCATAAGAGTGTCAACACCTCGGCGGCATTGGTGGGCGTCACCTGCTATTCATCGACCGACCTCCGCACTTGGCGCAATGAGGGTGTGGTTTTAGCTGTGTCGGATAGCGTGGGGCACGACCTCGAAAGGGGCTGTACGATCGAACGCCCCAAGGTGATTTACAACCGCAAGACCAAGGAATTTGTACTGTGGTTTCATCTCGAGCTAAAAGGCAAAGGTTATTCTGCAGCTCGTAGTGCAGTGGCTGTGAGCAAGTCGCCCACAGGACCTTTCCGCTACCTACGTTCGGGGCGCGTCAATGCGGGGATATTGCCACAAAACCTCGATGTCACAGCCCTCGATACGCTTCGACAGGAAAACTACCAGCGATGGTGGACGCCCTCGTGGCGCAAAGCCATTGAACAGG
>JBHAFO010000155.1:0-15024 GCA_041856145.1 Alloprevotella sp. | reverse complement strand
TTCACATAAGATCTAAGAGGGAACTCTAAGGCGAGGTCTTTTATTATCTTCATATTGCAAATATATAGATTCGTTTTTATTGTCACAAATAAGAACGTTATCTTTTTTCGCTATTCTCAAAAATAAGACTATCCTTGAATAATATTCTACATTCAATCTTTAATTCTATACAAAAAGCATCCGAGCCATACATTGATGAATAATGTATGGCTCGGATGGCGTAATAACGATTGACGCTTAGAGTTCCAAGTCTCCGTCGTGGATTTCGTGCCAAGGGAGTCCTTGCTTGTTGAGTTCTTCCATGAAGTGATCGGGATCGAATTCCTCTACATTCCAAACACCAGGACGCTTCCACTCGCCCAACATGAAGAGGCGTGCACCAATGCAGGCAGGTACACCGGTTGTGTAACTAACGCCTTGCATGCCCGTTTCTTCATAGGCTGCTTGATGCGAGCAGTTGTTATAAACATAGTAAGTATGCTCCTTACCATCACGCAAGCCACGGATGCGACAGCCAATGCTGGTTTCGCCGTCATAGTTAGCACCCAAATCTTGAGGATTAGGCAACACTGCTTTCAAGAATTGCAAAGGCACGATGTCCATGCCCTGATAATTGATAGGCTTGATGCTGTCCAAACCAAGATTTTGGATAACACGGAGATGCGTCAAGTACTCCTGTCCGAAGGTCATCCAAAAGCGTGCACGCTTGATGGTTGGGAAATTCTTCACCAAACTTTCAATTTCCTCGTGGTGCAAGAGATAACTTTCCTTAGGTCCGATATTTGGATAAGTCAAAGGCTGGTGAATTTCCAAAGGCTCGGTTTCTATCCATTTTCCATTCTCCCAATACTGTCCTTTCTGCGTGATCTCTCGGATATTGATCTCTGGATTGAAATTTGTGGCAAAGGCCTTGTGGTGGTTACCTGCGTTGCAATCCACAATGTCGAGATACTGAATTTCGTCGAAATGGTGCTTAGCGGCATAAGCGGTATAGACACTTGTTACACCTGGATCAAAGCCACAACCAAGAATAGCCGTCAAACCAGCCTGCTCGAAGCGGTCTTTGTATGCCCACTGCCAAGAGTATTCAAAATGTGCCACGTCCTTGGGTTCATAGTTGGCTGTGTCGAGGTAGCTACAACCGCTTTGCAAACAAGCCTCCATGATGGTTAGGTCTTGGTAAGGCAGGGCAAGGTTCATCACGAGGTCGGGTTTGAACTCGTTGAACAAAGCAACAAGTTGTTCTACGCTATCGGCATCAACCTGCGCAGTCTTTATGTTTGGATTACCTATCGCCTTGACAATGTCGTCACACTTAGATTTCGTGCGACTGGCAATCATAATTTCATCAAAGACGTCGGTGTTCTTTGCAACTTTATGTGCAGCCACTGTGGCAACGCCACCTGCACCGATAATCAATACTCTTCCCATATTGTTGAGTTATTGTGGTAAATACTATTCAAACAAAGTTTTCTTTCTGAGGCTATCTATGCCGTCTCACTCTTTGGTTATCCCCAAAGCGTGCGCCACAGAATAACTGATCAATTCTTGATCGAATCCTCTGCCAGTGATCGCTTCTGTGCTGAAAAGCACAATATGTCCTTTACTCTCGCCTATGGTTTGCAGCACTTGCACCCCATAAGTTGCCATATCAGGGACAAGCATCAGCGTTCCGTCTTCGAGATTTTCGAGCCACGCTTTCATGCTCTCTACGAAGAGTTCGCCTTTCGTGATCAAGCTCTCCACGGGACAGGCAGCGAGCGCAAATTCTCCCAAATTGTCTTGGAAAGCCTTTCCGTCAATCTCTGTGGCAAAATTTCCGGGCTTGAAATACTTCAGTTCCTCCGTGTCCTTATCATGTAAGAACACCACCTGCACCTCATTCTCTCCGGGTCTTAATCCCCCATCAAGCGCAATGCAGTCGAGCCATAAGCCAAGGTTGGCAGGTTCAACCCGCTGGCAGAGTTCTCTCTCTGCCAAGACGGTGAAATCAAAAGCAAATTTGTCGATGTAATCAGCATCGACCAAAATATAATGCTTTGCCACTACGCTTCAATTATTCAGCCTCAGCAGCTTGTTCCTCCTCAGAAACAAAATCGTTCAAGCCTGCTTCCGTGAGGATGTTGTACCATTGAATGAGCTTCTTAATATCGCTGTTGTGCACGCGGTCACGATCGTAGTTTGGCAATGCCTTTTCCATAAAATCAGCCAGCTCTGTTGCCGTAGCAGCCTTCACATTCACTTCAGCCTTTGCCCCAGCAAATGTATCCTTGATCGTTTGGAAAATTTCCATCAAAGGCTTATCGTCTGCATCGGTGTACATAGATATATCGTTGAGTGCAGTGACCTGTTCACGAGGACCAGCTGCAAAGCGCTTCTTGGTAGCATCAATGGTTTCAACGATAAGTGTTCCACGCCCACGAGATACGAGGCGATAAAGTCCTGGACGGCCAGAGATGGCCAAAATTACTTCTTGCATATTATATAATATATGTCTTAAATCATTCCTCTTGCTCAGAGGAGGGTTTATTTCAAAGTTCAAAAATACAAGTTTCTATGGAGATAGCCACGAGAAAAGGCGTTAAAAAGTCAATTTATCCAGCAGTTTGTCTAACTGCTCTTCCAAATTGGCATCCTCCCCATTGTCTATCACGACATCCACACGCTGCCTTTTCTCCTCCTCCGACATTTGCAAGTTCAACCATGCCCGTGCCGCACGTTCGTCTATGCCGTTGCGTTGCATCAGCCTTTTGATGCGCAAACTATCGGGGGCAGAAACGAGTACGGACGTATCGACCAACTTATCGAAGCCACTTTCAAAAAGCAGGGCACACTCCATAAACACCACATCGGCAGTTTGCTTTTCTTTCCATTGCAAGAAGGCTTCACGTACCGCAGGGTGCACCAAAGCATTGATAGCCTTTTGACCGCCAGACTTTATAAAGGCTTTCACCACGGGCTTATTCAGAGTTCCATCTGCCTGATAAGTATTCTCCCCTATCAGCCTTTTCAAAGCTGAACGCAAGGCTTTGTCCGTGTGCATCAAACGGCGTGCCTCATCATCGCAATAGAAGATGGTATAGCCACGCTTTTCCAAGAGTTTGCACACAAAGCTTTTGCCACTACTGATGCCACCTGTGATGGCTACGACTACAGGTTTCATTCGCTTTCGGGTAGGTTTTCAACCACAAATTCCACCTCTGCAGGCTCAATTTGCGCATGCTTTACGCCTGGGGGTAGGCTCTGAATCGACAGACGAATACGGTTGTCCTTATGCTTTAGGAGGTCGTCATATTTCACCAAGATGGTAAAATTGTCGGCAGTCACATTGCGATAACTGTTCATGCCTACTCTGAAGCGCACAGTCACGTGAGAGGGGAAAGTGCGCAGGTCTTTCGATGCAGGGAAGTTGCTCTTTCTAACAGGCACTTTGACGGTCTTTTCCACAGGGCGGTCATAGAAAAGCGTGAAATCCACTTCGCTGGGCGTAAACTTCGCTCCCGGCACACTCGTAATAGCACCTCGCCATTTCACAGTGTCGGCATCTGAACGGTCGTAAGTGCCTTCGATATAGGCAGCTTCAATGCCACTCAACACGCTGGGCGTGGCATAAACCTCCACACTATCTGGCGCACTGACAAAGCCTGCTATCATATAATCGTCATCGGGCATCTGCCCATTAAAACGCACGGGCACGCGTTTCTTCTGTCCCTTGACACAAGTATATTCCATGAACTCTCGCCCAATGCCCACGATGGTCGTATTTCCTTTGAGCTTCTGCACCATAGGACGCAGGAGGTCGAGCGTTGGCACAACTACATTCCCATTTGAAGTAACATACTTTGCATATTCCACTTCGATGATAGGGATTTCCTCCCCATAGCGATAAGCGAAGAGTACGCCAGCCTTGTCCCTCAATTTCACGTCCACGCTCACGATAGAGTCGCCACTGACGATGACATTCTCAGGTACATTTTTCAAGAGAAAGCGCACAGAAAAGTTTTGCTCCGACACCTCGTCCAGCATCGTTATGAGCCAGAAGATGGAAGCGAGCAATAGAAAAAAAAGGAAGGTGAATGAGCGACGGTGCAACAGTCTCCGCTTCGCCTGTACCCCAAAAACCTTTAACCAAGTCAGTAGTGCCATGCGTAAAATATTAACCGCTTTGTGAAACCGTGGTAATGCCTGCCGTTGGCATTTTCTTAGCACGAATGCCCTTTTCTCCTTGTGCAGAGAAAGGGCATTCTATCTTTATAGCTGTCTGTAAAGCCGTATTTACTTCTGCTCTGCGCTCTTGCCGAGAGGCATGATGGCACTCTTTTCAAAGCGAATCTTTACGCCTGTAGCCACTTCGAGCGTCACAAGGTTTTCTGTCTCGTCGATGTTACGAATTGTGCCACGGATGCCACCAATCGTCACAACGTCTTGTCCTGTTTGCAAAGCATTGCGGAAGTTTTGAATCTCCTTCTGCTTCTTATTCTGAGGACGGATCATAAAGAAGTAAACGATGGCGAACAAGGCAACCATCATGATAATCATAGACCAAGGCGAACCCTGACCAGCTTGAAGAATTGTAATCATATTATCTGTGTTTTAGCTATTTTGTTTCTATCAATTCTGAGACTCTTTGAGCAATTTTCCTTCTTCGCGAAGCGTCTTGCAAATATGGTCGAGCAATCCATTGATGTATGCCGAGCTACGAGGCGTGCTGTACATCTTGGCAATGTTGAGATATTCGTTAATGCTCACAGCCAGAGGAATGCCTGGAAAGCTCAGAATCTCCGCCATGGCAATTTGCATGATCACGACATCCATAAATGCCAAGCGTGAGAATTCCCAATTCTTGCAGTGCTGGCGAATGTATTGTCGCACCTCCTCGCCACGTTTAATGGTTTGTGCAAAGAGTTGTTGCGCAAAAAGGCGATCCTCGCTGTCTGTATATTGTGGCAGAAGCTCTTGCTCTTCGCCATTTTCTTGCTTGAAACGTTTAATGGTCTTCAGCACGAACGAATCTACCACATCGCGGTCGTGATTCCAATATAGGCTATGTTCTTCGAGCATTGCATCCAAATCGTCCTTGCCGTTGATGCAGTTCTTATAGAACTTGCGCACCACTTCTCTATCGGCATCGTAGGAGAAATCGCCCGCTTTCAAATAAGCTGTAAAGAAGTCACTTTCTGCAAATTGATGCGCCAGATTCTTCACATATCCTTCTTCTTCGAGCCACTCCTTCTTGACATTTTCGCGATAGTCACGCAATGCCAAATTTTCAGAGAGCTGACGCAAGAACTGATTGTTAGAGAGTTGTCCATAAGGATCAACCTCGTCGGTCTTCACACCAGTACGTTCTTCACGCTGTAGGCGCGCCTCGTCACGCTTTGCACAATAGTTGCGTATTTCTACAAGGAGGTTCAGCATATAACGATATAGCTCGTAACCCTTATCCATACTGAAATCCAATTCCTTGAGTGCCACATCTACTGCTTTACCCTCATTTTGGTAATAGGCGTAAATGAGTTGAACAATTTTGAGGCGTATCAGTTCTCTGTTTATCATACTGCGTTCGTTTTCAACAAACCTTTTCTTGCCAACGCCTTTCTCAAGCAAAAACTTTTCCTTGCATTGCTCGTTGGACAACCCGAAAAGGTTTCTATACTATAAGCCCGACAGCAATAGTCTCACCCCTTTGGGCGTATTGTTATGTCGGTCGTTTTATCTATATGGTGCAAAGATACAAATTTATCCCTCGCCACTCTTCCCTTCTCCAACTTTTTTTTCATACTTTTGTAAAGCTACAAAGGGACGAGCTGTAGGGGACAGAGATCCCAAAGCATAAAGTTTCTTAAACTTTTCATTGCAGGAACATTGCGCTCTCTGCAAGGCTTGATTTGCCTTTCAGCGCCCCCTGTTTGAACAAGTTGGTAACTTGTTTTTTCGGGATGCGCCTCCCGTTTTTCCTTGATGCGCCTCCTGGAAAGCCTTTCTACCGGGCAAAATAAAGGAGAAAGAGCCTTGTGCGCCCCTTCTCCTATCTCAGCTTACTGCAAAGATAACACACAAAACGCCAAACCCCAAATCAGTTTATCGGCGCACCCTTATTGTAGCCCTCGAAAACCACTCTCTGGCGTTAAATCCGTCTTAAAGACGGACATTACGCGCTATTTTTGATTTAATTTTCTCTAAATCACTTTACACATGGCACTCTCTCCCACAAAAGGCAACACCATTCTGCTCACAATCTGCCAGAACGGTTTTAACAGCGTTGTTGAAAGCACAATGCCCGACCAAATAGAATTTCGTCCCATCAAAGCCTCAACACTGAGTCGTTATGTTTTGCGCACCAAGAAAGGCTTGCCTTATCTCAATTTAGCGCATACAAATCCCACAGAAACATATAAGATTGACGACTACAACAACGGGCATTTCCCCTTCCTCCTGCGCCAATACGATTTTCTGCACTTTGCCGTGGGCTATACCACGGAGCGCGATGAATGCGTAGTGCGTGTTGAAGACGTTGTACTTGAGCCTCGTAATTATGCCCTACAAGGCGGACGTGAAGTATGCGAATGGTGGATTGGCTTCAAGCTCTCTGCTCCCCTCCTCCTCCGACGCAAAGGCGATAGCTCGCAACCCAAACTCTCACTTCCTGAGGACGAGAACACCATCGACCTTGTGCCTGAGAATGCAGTGGTGCAAATGGCTTCTCCTAAATAGGAGTCAGACAGGCTTCTATCTTACTGAAAAACAAAAAGTTTTTCGACTATCAAATCCGTCATTGCAGCACAGATATTTGCTAATGAACCTTATAGTTCGACAAAGAATGGGCGTATCATTTGGCTATCCCAGAGGAATTTTCTATATTTGCAAAATAGGTTTTGCAACAAGCGACTATTCCCTTTTTCTCGCTCCTCTGTACAACAATAAAAGCATACTTAGAACGTTTTTCTAAAGTTATTGTTTGCAGACGATGCGGGTTATTATATACACCTCGCTACTTTGCACATTCTTGAAAATTCAAGTTCAAGCATCTGTATGAGATTCTCGATCAACAAAAGTATCTTCGTTGGTGGCCTTCTCTTCTTGTGCACAGCAGTCTGTGCGACTGCACAAGATCTCTTGGCACGCCAAGCCCCAATAGACCGAAAGATTAAGGCTTCAGACTCTGTGGCTTTGAAAGTGTTGCGCCAGTCGGAAATGCGCATGGCAGGGAGTGAGCTTTACGCCGCTTCTTGGAATAACGACAAGGTGCACTGCTACAATTCATCAATGCTGCCCGACAGTTTCCGTATCGACCTCCGAGGCTTTCACATGCCCACAACAAGTCGCAACGTGACCAGCCACTACGGCTATCGCCCTGCCTTCCGACGCATGCACAAAGGCATCGACGTGAAAGTTTATACTGGCGACACAATTTATGCAGCCTTCGATGGCAAAGTGCGTGTGGTCAAATACGAGGCAAATGGTTATGGCAATTTTGTGGTGATCCGCCATCCCAATGGTTTGGAAACGATTTATGGTCACCTGTCCAAGCATCTTGTCAGTGCAGACGAGGAAGTACGTGCCGGCACGCCCATTGGCTTAGGCGGAAACACAGGACGCTCGTTTGGTTCGCACCTCCATTTCGAAACCCGCTTACTCAACGAAGCACTTGATCCTGCGCTTCTCTTCGATTTTAAGAACCAAGATGTCACTGGCGACTTCTTTACTTATTACAAGGATGGTGGTAACAAAAACCACCGCTACTTGGCGCAACAAGCCAGTTCTGGCAATGACGAAGAACCCAGCGCTAAGATGGAGAAAGAAGAACCTATCATTGCTACACGCTTTTATAAGGTCAATAGTGGCGAAAGCCTCACCTCCATTGCCAACAAACTCGGCATCACACTCGACTTGCTCTGTCGTGCTAATCACATGACCATCAACTCGCGCATCCGACCAGGGCAAATTCTTCGCTACTAAACGCATCAAGGAACACAATGGATAACACCACTTTCCCTGCCTCCAAGACTAACGAACAATTCCGTGCGGCTCTACTTTTCTGCCGTGAGCTATTCATAAAAAAACTCCACGATTACGGTGCTGCGTGGCGCATCATGCGTCCAAGCTCGGTAACGGATCAGTTGTACATCAAAGCTAATCGTATCCGCTCCATCGAGGAGAAAGGCAATGCACTCATAGACGAAGGAACGGTTGAGGAGTTCATTGCGATTGTCAATTATAGCATCGTGGGGCAAATCCAACTGCAACTCGGAGCTTCGGACATAGACGATCTGAACGTAGAACAAGCCGTTGCACTCTACAATCACTATGCAGACGAGGCACTGGAACTGATGATACGCAAGAATCACGACTATGACGAGGCTTGGCGACTGATGCGTATCAGCTCTTATACCGACCTCATCTTGATGAAGATCTTCCGCACAAAACAGATTGAGGCTTTGGGAGGAAACACGCTGGTGTCTGAAGGTATCTCTGCCAATTATGTTGATATGTTGAACTACGCTGTCTTCGCCCTCATCAAGCTCGTTATTGAACAAGAGAATTAAGAATTGTCTTTCCAACCCAAGGAGTCGAAACCGCAGTTTCGACTCCTTGCATTATACCCCCAGCATTTATGCAACGCCACATATTAGTCATTTTCATCAATATCTGCCGTTTCCTCCTTGCCCTCACCTTTCTCTTCTCCGGATTTGTAAAGGCTGTTGATCCATTGGGCATGGCAACAAAGTTGCAGGCATACTTCGCACACTGGCAGATACATATAAGCGAACACAGCTTGATACTGACAGTACTGGCTGTGAGTATTGCCGTTGCAGAGTTTATGCTTGGCGTCTATCTTTTCTTGGGAATGCGCCGAAAGTTTTCCTCCGTAGCCACCTTCAGCATCATGGTTGCAATGACGGTTTTGACCTTATATATATATTTTTATAATCCTGTACCAGACTGTGGCTGCTTTGGCGATGCTATCAAACTGAGCAACGGGGAAAGTCTCTTGAAGAATATCGTACTCCTCGGTGCATCAGCATTCGTCGTATTCTTCCCTCAGCATATCCGTCGCTTGGTCAGCGAGCGCAACCAATGGGCTACGTCCATTGTTGCTTTTATCTATATCTTTAGTCTTTCGCTCTATAGCCGGCACTACCTACCAGCCCTCGACTTCACGGCTTACAAGGTGGGGACAGATATTCGCTCGGCACGCAACGGCACACTCGGGGAGGAGGCGTTTGAGGAATATGCCAACCTTTGGATGATGGGCACAGGAGAAGTGGACTTGACAGATAGTCTGTTGAACGACTCAGGTTACACCTTCCTCTTGACCTCGCCAAACTTAGAGAGTGCCGACGATGGTATCAGCGATCGCATCAACGATTTGCACGACTTATGCGCCGACAAGCACATCCGCCTTTATATGCTCACGGCTTCAGACAGTACTGCCATTGGGCGATGGATCGACCGCACGGGCGCGGCTTATCCCTTCCTGCTGGGCGAGAAAGAGCAGATAGAGGCGATGGTACATTCCAACCCAGGACTTTTGCTCCTGAAAGATGGACACATTTCAGGCAAGTGGAGCGCGAACAATCTGCCCTCTGAAGAAGATTTCGACACCGCACTCAAACCACAGCCCATAGGGATGAGTCAGCAAGTAAGCAAGCTCGCCATTATTTTCTTTGTTCCATTATTTTTTGTTATCTTTGCTGACAATATATGGGTCGGCTCGAAATACTTTAAGCGTCACCGACAACGGCGCAAACACCGCATCCAGTAGAAACTCCAAACTTTATAACTCACTCACATAAATTCATTTATAAAACAATGAGAAAGAAAATTGTTGCTGGCAACTGGAAGATGAATAAGACGCTCCAAGAGGGTGTTGCACTTGCCAAGGAATTGAATGCTGCACTCACTGCCGACAAGCCCAACTGCGACGTTGTGATTTGCACGCCCTTTATCCACCTCGCTTCTGTAAACAACGAGATTGATAAGGCAATCATCGGTCTTGGCGCAGAGAACTGTGCTGACAAGGCTTCAGGTGCATACACTGGCGAAGTGTCTGCTGCTATGGTAAAGAGCACCGGTGCTGACTACGTAATCCTCGGTCACAGCGAGCGTCGTGCTTACTATGGTGAGACTGCTGCTATCCTCAAGGAGAAGGTAAATCTTGCTTTGGCGAACAATCTCAAAGTGATTTTCTGCATTGGCGAAGTGCTCGAGGAGCGTGAAGCTGGCAAGCAAAACGAAGTGGTGAAGGAGCAACTCGAGGGTTCTCTCTTCGACTTGACAACAGCAGAGCTTGCTAATGTTGTTTTGGCTTATGAACCAGTTTGGGCGATTGGTACAGGTAAGACTGCAACTTCTGAGCAAGCCGAGGATATGCATGCTTTCATCCGCGGTGTCATTGCAGAGAAGTTTGGCGCAGCAGCTGCAGAAGAGATGTCTATCCTTTACGGTGGTAGCTGTAAGCCCAGCAATGCGAAGGAACTCTTCTCTAAGCCCAATGTTGATGGTGGTTTGATTGGTGGTGCAGCTTTGGAAGTTGCAGACTTCAAGGGCATCATCGACGCTTGGAAGAACTAATATCCCGATCTCCTTTAGCAGGAGAGGCGAGAACCTCGTCTCTCCTGCCCTTTTACTTGTTATGAGCACTGGACTACTTTTGCAAAAGCCTTTCTTCACGCTACTTTTCGCAGTGTGCTTCGCCACGTTGAGCCTCTCGGCACAAACGGCACAGCCCACAGCTTCACAGCCCAAGAAGGGAAAACTCACCATCAATCAAGATGCTGAGATTAGTAGGATTGTCTATAATAAAAAGACTGTAGCCCCTGCCGTCCCCGCACCCTCTACTACCACTCCCTCTACTCCAAAGACGGATAAGGTTGCGAAGACCGCAGAGACTAAGAACGTGGACACTAAGAAAACAGTTAGCACTCCAACTGACCAACGTTCACAAGCCACCCCAACAACTCCTGAGCCTAAAAGCATTCCAGCAAAGGAACAACCCAAGGAAAAGAAAGACCACTCCAAGGAACGTGCAGAAGAGCCAGAGAGAACCTATCATGTCGTTCGCACACGCTATAAGGTCAGGGGGTTCCGCATTCAGATATATACAGGCGGAAACACCCGCAACCACAAAGCACAAGCACACAGCGTTGCAGGCAAAGCACGCCAAGCCGCTCCCGAGTTGGGCACGTATGTGCAGTTCCAATCTCCGCACTGGATTTGTCGTGTTGGCGACTTCCGCAATCGGGAGGACGCGCAACGATATGTTAAGCGTCTGCGTGCTGCAGGCGTTTCCAACGAAGCCCGCATTGTTAGTTGCGAAGTGTTGTTAGCCAACTAACATCCCTACTCTTCCACATCTATGGATAAGATAGAACAACTCAAATATCACTACACCCAAATCCTCAATCTCTTGGGCGAGAATGCAACCCGTGAGGGATTGGTAAAAACTCCCGAGCGTGTAGCAAAGGCGATGCAAACCTTGACCCGAGGCTATGAGATGAATCCTGTTGAGGTCATCTGCTCGGCAAAGTTTGAAGAACCATACAATCAGATGGTACTTGTAAAGGACATTCCTTTCTATTCCCTCTGCGAGCATCACCTCCTCCCCTTTCACGGTCGGGCGCACGTCGCCTATATTCCCAATGGACACATCACAGGTTTGAGCAAAATTGCCCGTGTGGTAGACATCTTCTCCCACCGCTTGCAAGTGCAAGAACGTTTGACGATGCAAATCCGCGATGCAATTGAAGAAGCCCTGCAACCGTTGGGCGTAATGGTGGTTATCGAAGCCCAGCACATGTGCATGCAGATGCGTGGCATTGAGAAAGAAGGTTCTATCACTACCACGAGCCAATTTTCTGGCGCATTCAACCAAGCCAAGACACGCGAAGAATTTTTACAACTTATCAAACGCTGAGTTTCCTCATAGAAACAAAGCAAATTCAGTATAACATTATTCTCATTTATTCTATATGAAGGCATTTGTATTCCCTGGTCAAGGCGCGCAATTCGTAGGAATGGGCAAGGACCTCTACGAGAAACATCCCCTTGCAAAGGAACTTTTCGAGAAAGCCAACGACATTCTTGGCTTCCGCATTACAGACATTATGTTTGAAGGCACAGACGAGGAACTCAAACAAACGAAGGTGACACAGCCTGCGGTCTTCCTCCACAGCGTAATCAGCGCACTTTGCTTGGCAGACCAATTCAACCCCGACATGGTGGCAGGTCATTCGCTCGGCGAACTCTCTGCCCTCACTGCAGCAGGTGCTTTGAAGTTTGAAGACGGCTTGCGTCTCGTTTATGCCCGTGCCCAAGCGATGCAAAAGGCTTGCGAAGCCACAGAAGGTACGATGGCTGCTATCATCGGTTTAGCTGATGAGAAAGTTGAAGCCGTTTGCGCAGAGGTGAGCAGCGATGCCAACATCGTAGTGCCAGCCAACTACAACTGCCCAGGTCAGTTGGTTATCAGTGGTAGTGTTGCGGCAGTCAATGATGCCTGCACAAAGATGAAGGAAGCAGGCGCAAAGCGTGCCTTGGTACTCCCTGTGAGCGGTGCGTTCCACTCTCCTTTGATGCAACCCGCCAAGGAAGAACTCGAGGCTGCCATCGCTGCCACAGAGTTCCACAAGCCCATTTGCCCTGTGTTCCAAAACGTTGATGCCCAGCCCCACACTGAGGCAGAGGAAATCAAAGCCAACCTTATCAAGCAACTCACAGCTTCTGTGCTTTGGACTAAGGAAGTGAGCAATATGATTGCTGCTGGCGCAAAGACTTTCACAGAATGCGGTCCAGGCAAGGCACTTCAAGGAATGATTTCCAAGATTGCAAAGCCCGAAGATGGCGTTACCATTAACGGCGTTACTGATCTCTAAGAACACGCCTTTCAAGCGGAGACAAACTCAACCAAAGGCCGATAAGGGTGTTCCTTATTGGCCTTTATCCTACACAAAAATGAAACGATTACTCTTCCTTTGCGCCTGCCTTGCATACTTCTTCACTGCATTCCCACTCACGGCGCAAACAACTCCTAAGCATTCCCGCACTATGACAAAGAAGAAAATCACCATTTACCAAGTCCTGCCTCGTACCTATACCAACGCTTCGACGACGAACATTGAGAACGGTTCGAAAGAGGAGAATGGCGTGGGCAAGATGAACGACTTTACACCCGAACTCCTCAACCGCATTCGGGAGCAAGGCTACACGCACCTATGGTACACCGGACTGCTCGAACATGCCACGCAAACCGACTACTCCGCCTATGGTATCCGTAAGGACAATGCCGAAGTGGTCAAAGGCCGTGCAGGCTCGCCTTATGCCGTAAAGGACTATTTCGACATCGATCCCGACTTGGCGGTTGATGTGCCAAAACGTATCGCAGAGTTCAAGGCTCTGCTCAAACGCACCCACAAGGCTAAGCTCCGCTTTGTGATGGACTTTATCCCTAATCACGTGGCTCGGGAATATTTCTCCGACAATAAGCCAGCTGGTCTGACCGATCTCGGCGAGGGCGACAACCCCAACTTGGCATTCTCTCCGCAAAACAATTTCTACTATTTCCCCAACACAACACTCCATCTTGACAGCGTGTTGGGACATCCTGGCACTTACGTTGAATCCCCAGCTAAAGCCACGGGCAACGACCGCTTCAGCGAATGGCCAGAGCGCAACGACTGGTACGAGACCATCAAACTCAATTATGGCGTTGATTACCTTAACAACCGCTCCGAACACTTCTCGCCTCTCCCCTCCACTTGGGAGAAGATGACCAACATCCTTCTCTATTGGGCGAGCTTTGGCGTGGACGCATTCCGTTGCGACATGGCAGAAATGGTGCCCGTTGCCTTCTGGGAATATGCCATCAAGCGCGTGAAGGCAGAATACCCAAAGGTGGAATTCATTGCTGAAATTTATAATCCCAACGAATATCGTAATTATATTCACCGTGGCGGTTTCGATTATCTCTATAATAAGGTGGGACTTTACGATAGCCTGCGTGCCGTTATCCGTGGCGAGCAATCAGCATCGTGCATCACCGCACGCTGGCAAGAAGTGGACGACATTCGGGACAATATGCTTAACTTCCTCGAGAACCACGACGAGCAACGCATTGCCAGTCCTTTCTTTGCAGGGTCGGCAGAGAAAGCACGCCCAGCCTTTGTCGTATCGGCTCTACTCGACCGTGCAGCCACAATGGTTTACGGCGGTCAGGAAGTGGGCGAAAAAGGGATGGACAAAGAGGGCTTTTCGGGCGAAGATGGACGCACCACCATCTTTGACTATTGGGGGGTAAAGGGTTTGCAGGCACTGCAACGCCAAGAACTCTCGCTCGAAGAACGCCAACTCTACGATTTCTATCAACGCATCGTCTGCTTTGCCAGAGACAACAAAGCCATTGCCGAGGGTGAGAGCTTCGATTTGATGTATGTCAATCCGCACAGCCCAGCCTTTAACCCCGACAAGCAATATGCTTTCCTACGCAAGCAAGGGCGTGATGCCGTGCTGGTTGTAGCCAACTTCGACAACGAGGCACGCCAAGTCGAGATCAACATTCCCCAACACGCTTTCGACTTCCTCAAACTCCGCAGTGGCACGAAGACTGCCACCGACATCTTGACCGATGCAGCCACTTCGTTCCTCCTCTCTCCCACTGTTCCCGTAACAATCACCGTTCCCGCCAATAACGCAACGGTGTTACATTTCAAGAACTAAAGGACGAGACATTTTCTCAACAAACTTCCGCATTTGGCGCAAGGCGTTTCAACTTCTTTCCCCAAGAACGTTGTCACCTTGCGCCAATCGTTTTACCCGACTATACCAGCCCCGCATACGTCCCTACTCCGATAGTTTCACCTCTCCACTAGCTTGTTTCACAGCTTACGCTCCAAAACTTTTCTCCCTGCGCCAATATTTTTGCTTAGAGGGCTGCTATTTTCGGCTGGAGGCGGAGAAAAAGTTTAGTTTCCACTGATAATTATATAGATATCAGTGGAAACTATATAATTATCAGTGCAAATTATA
>JBHAFO010000154.1:0-6215 GCA_041856145.1 Alloprevotella sp. | reverse complement strand
ATACTGCATCCAAACGCCATCTTTGGGGGCGATCAAGGCTTGCAAACCGCATTGTCGTGCCACTGTGCAGTTCTCCTCCGAATCGTCCAAGAATAGGATGTCCGAAGCAGGTACGCCAAGCGTATTGACAACTTGCTCAAAAATGCGGACATCGGGCTTGCAAAGTCCGAGTTCGTAGGATAGGAAGATGTGCGAGAAGAAATCGCTCAAACAATTTCCCTTGTATCGAAAATAATCGTCCTGCGCCAGTCCCCAATGCATCTCGTTGGTGTTGGAGAGCACAGCAGTGGTGTAATGTTCTCGGATGCGCAGGAGGAGGTCGAGACGCTCGCTCGGAACGCCCACGAGGAACGCCTCCCAAGCCTTGATGATGTCCTCGTCCGTTGCCTCAGGGCGGATGCCATATTGGCGAATGGCTCTACAAAATTCGCTCAACGACGCCTCCCCTTTTTCCACGCCCTCAAACACGCCTTTTTGACCGAATGTACCAAGATAGGGCGAGGCGTCAAAACCGAGAGCGGAGAAGGCGTCCAAACAGCGTTGCTTGTCCAAATCGACCAGCACGCCTCCGAAATCGAAAAGCAGTATTTTGGGCATTGTCTTTAACGCTTATACGTCATCCCAAATCCGAGTATTGCCACAAAGCAAACCAAGGGAACGACGAAACCGATGGCTGTAGAAATCGTATCAGCCAAGTATCCCATCAACAAAGGGGCGAACGCACCGCCCACAATGCTCATGATCAAGAGTGATGAGGCTTGTTCAGTGCGCTTGCCAAGCCCACGGATGGAAAGGGCAAAGATGGTGGGGAACATGATGCTCTCGCAGAGATAAACCAAGAGCAAACCGCCCATACCAATCGTGCCTGGCGCAGTCATTGCCACGGCACAACCCACGATGGCACCGACGGCACAAAGACTCAGAACGCGCTCGCCGGGCACACGTGCCATAACGAAGCTACCGCCCAAACGGCCTATCAAGAAAAGTGCCATACAGCCGAAAGAAAGTACGAAGGTCGCAGCCGTGTCGCTCAGTCCGCTATGTTCCGTGGCGTAGTTGATAAAGAAAGAATTGATACCTGTTTGTGCTGCCACGTAGAGGAAGAGTGCCAAGAGTCCGAAAAGAAAGCGGGGCTGTTGGCGCAGGGGACGGTCGATAACGGCTTGCTCGTTGCTCTCGCCCTCACTGCTGTTCATCACCTGTGGCAAATGTACGAAGGAGAACACGCAAGCCACAAGAATCACCAAAGTGCCGATGATGGCATAAGGGGCTGTGATGGCAGGCAGGGTCGTAAAACCGAGGTCGTAGCCCGCCTCGCTGTTGTCGCTGAAGAGGAAGAGTCCGCCCACAAAAGGTCCAACAATCCAGCCCAAGCCGTTGAGCGACTGCGCCACATTGATGCGTCGCTCCGCCTGCGATGGATCGCCAAGCACGGTGGCATAAGGATTGGCTGCGGTCTCTAAACAAGTCAGTCCGCAGCCGATGATGAACAACGCCACGAGGTAGAAAGTAAAACTGCCCATTTGTCCGCCTGGCACGAAGAGAAACGCTCCTAACGCATAGAGCACTAAACCGGTCAATACGCCTGCCCGATAGCCTGCCCGACGAATGATATAGCCCGCAGGGAGTGCCATAAGGAAATAGCCCCCATAAACCATAAACTGCACCAATGCCGATTCCGTTTTGGAGGCGTTGAGCGTATCCTGGAAATGCTTGTTGAGCACGTCCAAGAAGCTGTGTGCAAAGCCCCAGAGAAAGAAAAGTGTGGTGATGAGTACGAAGGGAACGAGATAACTATGCCCCTTGCTATCTGTAACGAAACCGCTTGGTTTTGCCATACTGTAGAAAATAAAAAATACGTTTCTTGCGCCTGCAAAGATACGAAATAGTGTGGGAATGAGTGGGATTTGTCGTGTGTCAAGGCGCAATATAGTGCGAAGAGACGCACCATTATTATAATGAGGCATAGGGTTTAATCCAAAATAAGTGCGTAGTTTTACAATTTCAAAGCCACACAAAACACGATATTCTCAACCCTATGGAAATTCAAACCCGCAAGCGTGATATTCTTATTGCGCTCATTCCGATTATAGTTCTTGTTGCCCAGCAAGTGGTGATTATAGCCCTCTTAGGCTCTGATGCGCTGGCAGGAGCGAGCCAGGTGGCACTCATTGCAAGCGGTGGTGTTGCCGTGGCGATCTCTATTCTTTATTACCGCACGCCATGGACAAAGTTTGAAGACGCCATTAGTGCGAGCGTGCATAAGGTGTCCTCGGCTCTAATCATCCTCCTGATGATTGGCGCATTGTCCAGCACTTGGGTGCTAAGCGGGGTCGTGCCTTATCTCATCTACATTGGTGTGCAGGCAATCAATCCCGATTATTTTCTCGTCACTGCCTGCGTCATTTGTGCCTTGGTGTCGCTGATGACAGGCAGTTCTTGGACAACAATAGCTACCATCGGTATTGCATTGATGGGCATAGGCGAAGCGTTGGGCGTGCCACGGGGTATGGTGGCTGGAGCAATTATTTCAGGAGCGTATTTTGGCGATAAAATATCGCCGATGTCTGAAACGACGGTGCTGGCATCTTCGCTAGCAGGCGTTCCGCTCTTCACGCACATACGTTATATGTTAATCACCACCATTCCAAGTATGGGCTTGACCCTCTTGATTTTCCTCTTTCTCGGCTTTGGGGAACACAGAACGGCGGGCGTGGACATCGAAATATACCGTACCACTTTGGCGTCTCACTTCTATTTCACGCCGTGGTTGCTCATCGTGCCGTTACTCACAGGCATTATGATAGCCCGCAAAACGCCTGCGCAAATCGTCCTCTTCCTCTCCACGCTGATGGCAGGCATTGTGGCGATTGTGGCACAGCCCGAAATTCTCTCCAACGTGGCAGGGAGTGCGGTCAGTGATGCACGTTCCATTTTTCTTGGACTGATGCAATGTATTTATGGTAGCACCACTTACGAAACGGGCAATAGCACCATCGACACCCTTGTCGCTACCAACGGAATGTCGGGAATGCTCAATACGATTTATCTCATTCTCAGTGCTATGTGTTTTGGCGGTTGCTTGACAGCCAGCGGTATGTTGGGGCATCTCACGCAGGCGTTCACCCGTTTTGTACACAACCGTATAGGCGTCGTTGCCTCCACAGTTTCTTCTGCCTTGATGCTCAATGCGATTGTTGCAGACCAATACTTGACAATCATTCTAACGAGTAGTATTTTCAAAGACTCCTATGAGCGTGAAGGCTTTGAGGGACGTTTGTTGAGTCGAACGGTGGAGGATGCTGGCACTGTCACTTCTCCCATCATTCCTTGGAACAGTTGCGGTATGACTCAAGCTGCGGTGCTGAACACGCCCACGCTCACTTACCTCCCCTTTGCCTTCTTCAATTTGCTCTCGCCCCTGATGAGTGTTGTTATAGCCATCGCAGGTTTCAAGATTTACAAGGCTGTGCGCAAATAGGCGAGGGCTTCAAAAGGGCTTAAAATCCGCCTCATTTCTGCACTTCTCGGCTCAAGACTGAATCGAGAAGTGCAGATTTTATATCAAGTATGTGCCGATAGAGCTGTGGAAGTATGGGCTTGAACCGAGAGAGGGATGTCCATTTTCTTTGGACAAGCCTCTGGGCATTTTATCGCCGTATCTAAGAGAAATTGTAGGTGCATGCCGTGATGTCTGTAGACGTATAGAATTTTTGTTTTTCAAGCGAAAGATTTTCAGTGACTTATAAAAATCGCCTTGCAAGCCTATTCTCGAGAAAGAATAAGGCTGCAAGGCGATGATTTTCCTGTGAAAAGGGCGAGAGAAATGTTAGGAGTAACACCTCTCGGCAGATACGGACAATCGGTTGGGGGTGCTGGTAAGAAAGTCTTGTGAGCCTGGTTCGCAGGGGATACTGAGGCGATTGCCGTTGTGCGAGAGCGTTGAGGGAAAGGCGGGGTGAAAAATTGCGTCCTTGCCCATTCAATGCGCCTCCAACCAGTTGGCGCCTTTTCCGCAGTCGGCAACCAAAGGAACAGACATAGTGAAAGCACGTTCCATCTCCGTGATTACCATTTCCTGTAGGCGGGGCAACTCGTCAGTGGGTACGGAGAAATTGAGTTCGTCATGCACCTGAAGAATCATCTGTGAGCGGAAATTCTCCGTGCGCAGTCGGTGATCGATGGCAATCATTGCCAGCTTAATGATATCAGCAGCCGTGCCTTGGATTGGGGCATTGATGGCGTTGCGCTCAGCATAGCCTCGCACCGTGGCATTGCCCGAATTGATGTCAGCCAAGAAGCGACGACGGCCAAACTCCGTGGTGATCGCCCCCGTTTTTCTCGCCCTCTCAATGGCTTCGTCCATATAGATACGTACTTTTGGGAAGGTAGTAAAATAGTTGTCGATCAGCTCTTTTGCCTCTGCCCTGCTCACATCCATGCGTTGCGAAAGCCCGAAAGCAGAAATGCCATAGATGATGCCAAAATTGGCAGTCTTTGCCTTGCGCCGTTGCTCCTTGGTCACCTCCTCAATGGGGCAGTTGAAAATCTTTGAAGCAGTGGCAGCGTGGATGTCATGCCCTGAGTGGAACGCCTCGATCATATGTTCGTCGCCACTGAGGTGCGCCATGATCCGTAGTTCAATCTGTGAATAATCGGCAGAGAAGAAGACTTCGCCCTCCTCGGGAATGATGGCTTTGCGAATCTCGCGTCCATCGTCGTTACGGGTGGGGATGTTCTGTAAGTTGGGATTGCTCGAGGAGAGACGACCTGTGGCAGTAACGGCTTGATTGAACGATGTGTGAATATGTCCCGTAGAGGGATTGACAGTCTTGGGGAGTGCCTCTACGTAGGTCGAAATCAGTTTTTTTAGCCCGCGGTGGTCGAGGATTTTTCCCACGATGGCATGCTTTGAGCGGAGGGCTTCGAGCACTTCTTCGGAGGTGGAATACTGCCCCGTCTTCGTTTTCTTGGCTTTCGGATTGAGCTGTAATTCTTCAAACAAGACTTCGCCCACTTGCCGGGGGGAGGTGAGGAGAAATTCGTGACCTGCGAGGGCATAAATCTCGGCTTCGAGTGTTGCCAATCGCTCTTGGAAAAGGCGATTGGTCTCTGCCAAAGTCGCCGTGTCCAAGCGCACGCCGGTGCGCTCCATACGGGCGAGCACTGGCATCAAGGGCATTTCTATCGTGTCGAACACCTTGCGTACGCCCATCTGCTCCATCTCTTCCACCAAAGGCGCATAGAGTTGCAATGCAATGTCGGCGTCTTCGCAGGCATAGTCACAAATTTCCTCAGGCTTCAGTTCGCGCATGGAGCGTTGCCCCTTGCCTTTTGCCCCGATGAGCTCTTCGATATGAATTGTGCGGTAGTTGAGATAAATCTCAGCCAGATAATCGAGGTTGTGACGCAGCTCGGGCTGAACAACGTAGTGGGCAAGCATGGTGTCGAACATCGGACCACGAAGTTCTATGCCATAAGATGCCATCACCGTGAGGTCGTATTTAATGTTCTGCCCAATCTTCAAAATCTTCTCGCTTTCCAACACTTCTCGGAAACGCTCCACGACGCGCTGCGCCTCCTCCCGATTTTCTGGCACGGGAATGTAGTAGGCACGATGAGGCGCAGTGGCAATGCTCATTCCCACCAATTCTGCGCAAATAGCATCGATGCTCGTCGTTTCAGTGTCAAAGGCAAATTTATTAAGCGTCAATAATTCTGCAACAAGAGATTTTGTTTTTTCTTCAGTATCAACAAGAATATACTCGTGTTGCGTCTCAGAAATCGTTTTGACGCTGAGCGGATTTTCAACTTCTGAGCGAGGGGACGGATTTACTGCATTCTCAACAGCCAAATTGGGGGTGTCGAAAAGGTCGCCCATCAGCGAGGGCGAAGAAGTTGCAGGCGTGGCAGAAGCGGGACGGAGTTTGGAGAGATGAGATCGGAACTCAAGTTGTTCAAAAAGTTCTGCCAAACGTTCGGTGTTGGGTTCTGTGCGACGGAGGTCGTCGATGGGGCAGGGGAGTGGCACATCGGTGCGGATGATGACCAACTGGTGCGAAAGGCGGACGAGCTGTTCGTGTTCGATCAGCTTGCGGGAAGTAGCTCCTTTGATGTCTGTGGCATGAGCAAGGAGGTTGTCGATATTGTCAAATTCTGCCAAGAGTTTTTGCGCCGTCTTATCGCCGATGCCTGGACAGCCAGGGATATTGTCT
>JBHAFO010000153.1:0-12001 GCA_041856145.1 Alloprevotella sp. | reverse complement strand
GGTGGTATCACCACACGGAGCAACCACAGCGGAGGCATTCAAGGCGGAGTGAGCAACGGGCAAGATATTGTATTCAGAGTCGCCTTCAAACCAGTTGCCACCCAACTCCGCGCCCAAGAAACGGTGAACATTCACGGCGAAGCCACGACCATTACTGCCCGTGGTCGCCACGACCCTTGCGTCTTGCCCCGTGCCGTGCCCATTGTGGAGGCGATGGCAGCGATGGTGATCCTCGATCACTATCTGCTCAACAAGGCTGTACATCTCTAAATGCCCCGACTCATGGCAAAAGAAGTGAGGGACAAGTCAATAGATGGGCTTAAACTTTTGCTCATCGGCTTAGTTACTTTTGGACACTTAGTAGGTTATAAAACAGGATCACGGAGCACTGAATTGATCAGTGCTTCCGTGATCTACACTTTTCATATGCCCTTGTTCGTCCTCCTTAGTGGCTTTTTCTCAAAAGGCATCACTCCCCAAAAGCTCAAGCGAGGAACGCCCCTTTTGCTCGAAACTTTCTTATGCCTATCCATCGTCTTCGTCATCCTTTCAGAGGGCAAACTTCAGCATCTTTGGGGACCAACACAATCAAATTGGTATCTCCTCAGTTTGGTGCTATGGCGGTGGATTTATTTCCTCTTGGAGCTGTATATCCCCCAAAAAGTCTATCACATTCTTATCGCCTGTGTAGGTGCATTTCTGGTGCTTAATTTTCTACCGACAAACACAGGTCTGCTCTCGCTCCAGCGCACTTTCCAATTCTTTCCCTACTTTATTATAGGAACAAGCCTTGCAGGTATTCCCAAGTTCAAGGGCGATAAACTTTTAGCCATCGCCATTCTAACAGCTGTTGTAGCCCTCACCGCTTGCTATGTTGAGTATAAGTGGATGTTCTTACACTATCACCTTTTTTATATCGACTTTTATATGCTCATCTTCAAGCAGTCGTGGATAAACACGAACCTGATTTGGTTGTTGCAATCCACGGTTGCCCTTTTGATGAGCCTTGCCATTTGGAAACTGTTTGACGCTTTGTTCACCTTCAAAGTATGCAGGCAAACTCTCCTGCGCATCGCCCAATATGGGCAACACAACATCACCATTTTTATCCTACAAGGGATTGTAGCAATGGTCATTCCTAAAATTTTCTCACCATCGCTTTTTGAGTCCATTCTACTAACACTTGCCACTGTTTCCGTAGGCATTTATCTCGGCGAGAAGGGCTATTCCAAATGGTTGTCCACCCCCATCAGTTCCTGCCTGCACCTTATGCGCCAACGCAGAGGGTTGAAAACGTAGGGACTGAGGTCGCCTGCTCGCGCAGTGCGGAACACTTTACGGCAATGATTGCTGGTTGAAAATAATGAAGCCAAGAATGCTGTGCCAAATAGGGAGAAGATAAAAATTTCCATTCCAATAAACACTTGTAAATCTTTCTCTAAAAATACTTGCGCATCTTGTGAATAGGCTATACCCTGTGCCTATCCTTCCTCCAAGCGAAGGTGCGAAGTTTTCGACCTGCTTTCAATTTAGAATTTTAGCATTTCGCAACAATTGCATTTGCATTTCGGACGCAGAAACATTATCTTTGCAGTAGCAAACAGAGGGGAAATGGCTGGAATTAGCCATTTCCCCTCTGTTTTGTCCAAAAGTAAAGCCTCCAAGTGGCGCAAGTCGGGAAAACTTCTTGCGCCTGCCGATATTTTTCCAAACCTTCCTAAAAAATATCCAAGCCTTGGCGGTTCTACGGCAGGCATAGAAAGGATTTTAACCAAGTCCTCCTGTGTTAAACTTTATATATAATCCATAAATCTCAAGAGGTCAAAAAAACACTTTCTTCTATTTTGTAAATTTCATCTTGCAAAACACAGAGCAACAATAAGAATTTTGTATTTTTACAACCGAATATAATTCTTGCTATCTATCTCCATATGAAAAGACCCTTTACCACTGTTTTCTCTTTACTCTTAGGAGGAGGTTTGCTCCTAAGCTCTACAGTGCAAGCCAGCATCTTTGCCCCCTTTGCGCCTATGCCCTCAGGGACAAACACCACTGCTACCACAGGTGCTGACAAGGTTGCCGACCTGCTTCCTAAACCTAAACACGTTGTCAAAGGCAATGGCAATTTAAGTTTCGGGAGTTCGACACAGCTCAAAGTGTCGGGCTTGTCTGCCCTTCCTATGCTCGACATCATTCTCCAAGGGCTACAAATGCCTACACCTGTATATAACCGTACAGAGGGAGAGGCAAACCTTGTTTTCAAGCAGGTGCCAAGCATCGTTGGGGCGCACGACAGAGCCTTGACAGGTTATGGCAACGAAGCTTATATCCTAACCATTAACGCATCGAATGTTACCATCGAATTTATTGATACCGTAGGTGCTATTCGTGCCGTGCAGACTTTGGGACAACTCGCCACGAAGGACGGTGCGTCAAACTTGGTACTTCCACAAGTGACCATCACCGACTGGCCCGCTTTCAAGGTGCGTGGCTACATGCACGATGTGGGACGTTCCTTCATCTCGGTCGAGAATTTGAAGCAACAGATTGACCTTTTCTCCCGCTTCAAGGTAAACACTTTCCACTGGCACTTCACAGAAAATCAGGCGTGGCGTTTGCAAATTGACGCCTATCCTGCCCTGACGGCAGATACCTCTATGACACGATTTGCGGGGCGGTACTACACCAAAGCGCAGGTGCGTGACGTGGTGGATTATGCCAAGGCACGTGGCGTGGTCATCATTCCAGAAATTGATATGCCCGGTCACTCTGATGCTTACAGACGGGCGATGGGACACGACATGCAGACTCGCGCAGGCGTCACTGCATTGAAAGTGATCTTGGGCGAGGTGGCTACGCTTTTTGCCGAAGCTCCTTATATCCACATCGGGGCTGACGAGAAGAACATCACCTACCGAGATACGGTGAATGGGCGTGCCCGCAACTTTATCCAAATCATGGTCGATCACGTGCATGACCTTGGTAAAAAAGCGGTCATCTGGAATCCAATTCACACCTCCAACACGGTGAAAATTAACGAAACGAGGGCGGATATGATGCACCTATGGAGCTCTCGCGGTGCACCCGTGACTGGCGTGCCTGCCATCGACTCTCGTTACAACTACACCAACCACTTCGACGTTTTTGCCGACCTCGTGGGCATTTACAAAAGTAACATCTACTATCAGTCACAGAGCACTGCGGAAGTGGCAGGCGCAATCACTGCCCCTTGGAACGACCGCAAGACGCCCACAGAAGAGGATATTCTCAAACAAAACAACCACTACGCTGTGACCATTGCAACAGCCGAACGGGCTTGGATGGGTGGTGGCCGTCAATACATTGAGAAAGGTGGCACAACCCTGCCTAATGCTGGCGCAGAGTACGACGAATTTTCCGATTTTGAACGCCGTTTGCTCTATCACAAGGGAACGACTCTCGCGGCTGTGAAAGCCCTCATTCCTTACGTGAAGCAGACCCACATGCGCTGGAATATCACCGAGGCTTTCCCCAATGAGGGCGACACAGCCCGTGTGTTCCCTCCCGAGGAAGCAATGAACGACAGCACAGTCCAGCCCTTGCAGTATATCTACAAAGGGAAGGTATATAAAGCCTCAACGGCAACAGGTGCTGGAATTTACTTGCGTCACACTTGGGGCAACAACATCCTCCCCACTTTCTACGGCAACACCAATCCTGCTTTCAACCAAACGGCTTATGCTTGGACATACGTCTACAGCGAAAACGCCCGTACCGTGAATGCCCTCATCGAGTTCCAGAATTATGGCCGCTCCGAGGTGGACAGAGCACCCGAAGCTGGCAGATGGGACTTGAAAGGCTCACAGATTTGGATCAATGGCGAGCGCATCCAAGCACCCCAATGGAAAAACGCCAACAAGGCGATCAACCACGAAGTGGATCTCCAAGACGAAAATTTCACAGCCCGTGCGCCCATTGCTGTGGCTTTGAAAAAGGGTTGGAACAAGGTCTTTATCAAACTGCCCTTCATCGACACGGCTTGTCGCTTGGAGAAGTGGATGTTCACCTGTGCTTTCGTAGACCCAGCAACGGGCGAGGCAGCAGAGGGACTGACCTATTCGCCTTCACGCTCTGCCTCGGAAATCGAAACGCTCAACTTGACCATCGCTGAAGCAGAGCGCCAACGCAATGCTTTGGTGGGCGAAGAAGTGGGATTTTATCCAACAACTTTGAGTGCGCCTCTCGATGCCAAACTTGCCGAGGTGAAAGCCACGCTCAACAATGCCAGTATTACAGCAGAAGCTCGCAAAAACCAAACGGCAGAGATTTTGGCTTTGGTCTATGAGCTGGTAAGCAAAATAGACACAGCGAAGATTGTGCAGCCCACGCTCAGCGACTCGGTTTCGACCACTTGGTACACCCTGCAAACGCCCAAGCGTGAAGGTCGCTATGCCTCTTCAATGGGCGCTAATCAAGGCGCAGTGGGACGTGCAGGTATTGCCTCTCCTGCCAGTAGCTGGAAGTTTGTGCTCCGTGCGGATAGCACTTACAATATCATTGATGCCGCAGGGCTTTACCTCTCGCCAATGACCACGACCAACACCACACTGAAAACCGTGGTGGCAGAGCCTCGCAGGGGCTGGCAGGTGCGTCCTTCGTCGGAGGTGGGCTATGTCATCATCACGAGCGGCACAGCTCAGATGAACCAGACCACTCAAACCAATACGCCTATCTACAACTGGGGCGGTGGTAACAACACGACCGATGCGGGCTGTCTGTTCTACGTGCGCCGTGCACCAACAGGCTCTTCGTCCTTGGAACTTTTCTCAAACAAGCAACTCTCAGATATTCCCTACCGCATTCCTGCAATTGCACAAGCCAAAAACGGCAATCTCATCGCTGTGTCGGACTTCCGCCCCAATGGCAAGGACATCGGCTATGGTGATGTGGATATCGTAGCCCGTGTGTCGAAAGACAATGGACGAACTTGGGAAGAGAGCAAGACCCTCCTCAATGGCGCTGGCACAACGGGATTTTCCGTAGGCTTTGGAGATGCGGCTCTCGTTGCTGATGCCAATAGCGACAAGGTGCTGATGCTCGGTGTGGCAGGTAAGGTGGTCTTTGCCTCTGGCACGGCTGCCAATCGTCCTCCCTTGTTCCGTCTGACTTCTAACGACGGTGGCGAAACATGGAATGCCGTGGAAGACGTCACTGCACATATCTACGATTTGTTCAGCCGTGACAACTATTCCAAAGGCCCGCTGAATGCCCTCTTTTTTGCAAGCGGTCGCATTCATCAAAGTTTCTACTACACAAAACCCGGTGCGCCCACAGCACGTTTGTATGGAGCTATCGTTGCACGAAACAGCGCCAATGAAAAGGTGAATTTCGTCCTTTTCTCTGACAACTTTGGGCAGACGTGGCAAGTGCTCGGGGGTACAGAAACACCAGCAGTGCCTGGAGGCGATGAAGCCAAGGTGGAAGAACTTCCCGATGGTAACCTCCTGATCAGCTCTCGCACGCCTGGCGGACGACTTTACAACATCTTCTTTTTCTCTAATATCGCAACAGGAGAAGGCAGCTGGTCTGGCACTGCCACTTCTAATGCGTCCAACAATGGCGTGGCGATTACCGGCGATCGCTGGGGCTGCAATGGTGAAATTATCATCGTGCCTGCAAGACGAAATTTTGACGGTCAGATTGTGAGTTTGGCACTCCAATCCGTGCCTCTCGGAACAGACCGCGCCAATGTAGGTATCTATTATAAGGATTTGAACGATGCCGAGAATTACATCCGCCCTGCTCTCTTGGCAAAGAACTGGAATGGACGTTTCCAAGTGAGCCAAGCCCTCTCTGCTTATTCAACCATGACGGTGCAACAAGACGATAGCCTTGGTTTCCTTTTCGAGGAAGACACTTATGGCATCGCCGACACTTATCGCTACTGCATCCGCTATAAGAAATTCGATCTCAACGACATTACCGACGGACAGTATAGCCTTGTCACTGACACAACCCGCAAGGATATGATGCAAGGCATCATTACTGCCAATTATCCCAAGGTGCGTCAAGAAGCAGAGGCTCTCTTGGCTGCTTCGCAGAATGTGGGACAAGTGGGCTACCGCACACAGGAAACAAAGGAGGCACTACTTGCTGCCTTGAACGACCCTGCTATGTCCTACTCCACCCTGCTCTCGGCAATGACAGAGTTCGACAGAAGTGTGAAGATGCCCGAAGATGGCAAGCTCTATGTGTTCCGCAACATCCAGCAAAGCGGTAAAAACTTCTTCTTGGTTGATAGGGACACTGCCTTGGCTCTCACTTTGGCAACGAACAACACGACTCTCACCACCGCCAATGCCTATGTTTGCAAAGCCCTCTCAGCCAATAAATTTGTCTTTGTGAACGCTCGCACAGGCAACTATCTTGTTTGGCGCAACAGCGATGCCAATAAGAATTCTGCCAATGGCAAGGGCTATAACAATAACACAGGAATTTTGGCAAACAACAGTTATAACGCTTCCTATTGCGACTGGACGCTCTCTGATGCTCGGAATTCTTTGGACGGCTCTTTCTTCCTCGTTTCCAAGCGTGCCAACAATTCCCTCTCCTCCCTCATCGTGATGAATGCCAATGGGGTTTTCGATGGTTGGGGCAACTCCGTGGGTTACTCTGGTAATTACTCTAACCTCTGGCGCTTGGAGGAGTTCAACGACTACTACAACAAGCCTACGTTCCAACCTTACGGCAGTGAGGCGAACTATGCTACGCTCTATTTGCCCTATGCCTCTGTCCTCCCCGAGGGCGTGAAGGCTTACGCTGGTAAGATAGAGAACAACGAGGTGGTGCTTGAGGAAGTGGGTGCAAACCGCATTTTGCCTGCCAACACCGCAGTTGTTTTGCACAGCAACAGCGCAGGAGTTTTCACCTTCAGCCCTTCGACCACAGCGGGTACGGCTGTTGCCAACAATGCCTTTGTTGGAAGTGTTGTGCCTAACACGACTCTCCCAACAGCTCCCTACACTTTGGGGGTTAAGGACAATGCGCCAGCTTTCTTGCCTGCCACTGTTGCCACCTACCCCTTGGGGCAGGCTCTGCTTTCAGCTCCCGACAACAGCGTACCAGCCTATCCGCTCAACATTGCGGCTGTGACAGGTATTGGTCGCATTGCCATTCCCGTTCCAAATGCGCCTTTGTATGACCTCTCCGGTCGTCGCACAGTAAAGCCTCAGCGCGGGGTTTATATCCAGAACGGTGCAAAGGTGATGAGATAATCGCAGATTGACAGGATTGGTCCGTCACATTTTCACTGTGCGGACACCATCAGCTAATATAGTAGTGCCCCCAATTTCTCTTACACTTAGAGAAATTGGGGGCACGAAGTTTATCAGAGTCAGACGCCTATCGGATATTTTTCCGAATGCGCTTGAGGTAGGCATTCAAGCCCTCCTCGTCCTTATTATCAATAATGTCAATGAGTTTTGTCAGCTCATCTCGGATACCTTCCACCTGCTTACCAGTGCGGGGATTGAAGAGGATTTCACGCAAAAGACCATCGTCTTCGTTCAGCACGCCCTTCGCTATCTGCATGTGGCGCTTGAAGGTTGTTCCTGGAGCGTCCTGCTTTTGCATCACAGCGGCAAAGACAAAAGTGGATACGAAGGGAATACTCAGCGAATACGCCATCATTTCGTCGTGCTCCTCAAAGGTGCACTCCCGCACGTGGATGCCCAAGCGACCATAAAGGTCTTTGAAGAAAATCCGTCCCAAGTGGTCGCCCTCAGAGATAACAATCGCATTCTCTTGAGAGAGCATTCCGAGGTTCGCGAACGTTGGACCAAACATCGGGTGGGTCGATACGTAATGGTGTCCGCAGGTGGCGTAAAAAGCCTGAAGGTCGGTCTTGACCGAGGCAATATCGGCGATGATGCAGTCAGTATGCAAATAGGGCATTACCTCCTTGAACACGCTGATGGTGAGGCGCAGGGTCACGGCATTGATGACCAAGTCGGGGCGGAAATCAGCAATCTCTGCCACATCAGTCAGCCGTAGCGTATTATACATGAAGCGCATCCGCTTGGCATCAGGGTCGTAGACTGCCGTTTCGTGTTCAAAGCTTAGTAAATCCACGAAGAACGAGCCCATTTTCCCCGCGCCCAATATCAGGATTTTCATACCCAACAGATTTATTTATTGATAATCTCCAACTGTTGGCGCACGCTTTCTTCGTGAATAGCCTCAAAGACTGTTTTCATAAAGTCGGCACTCATACCGCAGAGAACGCCTTGTGCGCCACGCTTATCCACCACCTCTGTGTAGCGGGCGCTTTGCACAACGGTGAGGTTATTATCCTTTTTGTACTGGCCTATCTCTCGGCAAACACGCATGCGCTTAGCGAGCAACTCAATGATGCTGTTGTCCATTTCGTCAATCTGTCGGCGGAGCGTAGTGAGGCTTTCCGTGGTTTGCGCCACCTTGCGAATCACGAGTTTGTCAAGGATGAAGTCCAAAACATCAGGCGTCACCTGTTGTGCGGCATCGCTCCAAGCACAATCGGGGGTGCAGTGGCTTTCGACAATAAGCCCTTCCAGCCCCAAATCCATCGCCTGCTGACAGAGCGGCGCTATGAGGTCACGACGCCCACCAATGTGGCTCGGGTCGCAGATGATAGGGAGATTGGGCAGACGACGCTTGAGTTCGATCGCGATGTGCCACATGGGCAAATTGCGGTAAAGCTTCTTCTCATACGTGGAGAAGCCTCGATGAATCGCACCAAGGCGCTTCACACCTGCATTGTTAAGACGCTCGAGCGCCCCGATCCATAGTTCCAAGTCAGGGTTTACGGGGTTCTTTACGAGAACAGGCACATCTACACCTTTCAAAGCATCTGCCAAATCTTGCATCGCAAAGGGGTTGGCAGTTGTGCGTGCGCCTACCCAGAGTAGATCAACGCCTGCAGCGAGAGCTTCTTCCACGTGACTGGGCGTTGCCACCTCTGTGGAGATGAGCATCCCCGTTTCTTCTTTCACCTTCTTGAGCCATTCGAGGCCTTCTGCACCGACACCTTCAAAGCCTCCAGGCTTTGTACGAGGTTTCCAAATACCCGCACGGAAAATTTTGCAACCATAAGAGGCGAGCTGTCGGGCTGTGGTGAGCACTTGCTCCTCGGTCTCGGCAGAACAGGGGCCTGCAATCACGAGAGGGCGTTTGGTTTCGGCCAAGAGGCCAAGGGGTTGTAATTCGAGAGACATATGTGAATGTTTTTATTGTTCCTACTTGAATACTGTCTGGATGCGCTCCAAGGCTTCAGCCAACCGCTCTTCGGTGGCACAAAGGGAGATGCGCACATAGCGTTCGCCGTTCCGTCCAAAGATAAACCCTGGAGTCAGGAACACACGGGCTTCGTGGAGAACGCGCTCGGTGAGGTCTTCGCCCGTGGCGTAGCCTTCGGGGATGCGTCCCCAAAGGAACATGCCGACCGAGTTGTTATCGAATGTGCAACCAATAGCAGTCATAATTTGTCCAGCCAAGGATCGACGACGACCATAGACCTCGAGGTTGAAAGCCGTGTGCCACTCGTCCGAATTTTGCAAGGCTTCGGCAGCCGCGAGTTGTAGGGGACGGAATGTACCACTGTCTATATTACTCTTTACTTTGAGTATCCATGACACAAATTCAGCCTTTCCTGCGAGCATGCCCACGCGCCAGCCGGGCATATTGTGGCTCTTACTCATCGAGTTGAACTCGATGCAACAATCCTTTGCACCTGCCACTTGCAAAATGCTCAAGCGTTCCTCGGAAAGAATGAAGCTATAAGGGTTGTCATTCACAATGAGGAAGCCTTTCCGCCGAGCGAGATCAACCAAACGCTCATAGGTTTGGCGTTGCGCACGTGCGCCAGTTGGCATGTGTGGATAGTTCGTCCACATAATTTTGGTGCGACTCCAATCTCTTTGCTCCAATGCCTCGAAATCGGGTTGCCAATCATTGTCTGCCCTGAGGTCGTACTTAATGACCTTTGCACCCAAGAGTTCGGACAACGCAGTATATGTCGGATAGCCAGGATCTGGCACTAAAACTTCGTCGCCAGGATTTACAAACGCCAAGGTGGTATGCAAAATGCCCTCCTTAGAACCGATGAGTGGCTGAATCTCCGTCTTGGGGTCCAAATCAACCTTGTACCAGCGTTGGTAAAAGTCCGCCATCGCCTGCCGAAGCTCGGCAATGCCCGTTGTGGGCTGATAGCCGTGCGCATCGGGGCGTTGTGCTTCTCGGCAAAGCACCTCAATCGTAGCAGGAGAAGGTGGCAAATCGGGACTGCCTATTGCCAAGGAAATGATGTCCTTGCCCTCGGCATTGAGCTGGGCAATTTCTTTGCCCTTCCTACTGAAGTAGTATTCATTAGCACCCTCTAAGCGGTGCGCTGGACGGATCTGTGACATCTATAATATAATGAAGTAGCACCAGCCCCCCTCTAATTCCCCTTCAGAGGGGAAGATACTGCGCTAATGGCTATACTTAGTTTCTTTCTCATAAGACAGAGAAGAGATTTTTCCTTACCTAGCCTCCCCTCTGAGGGGGAACGGGAGAGAGGCTGGGCTTTATTTCCCTACATAAGTGCCAAGAATGGTCAGCTCCTGCGTCAGTGGGCGCACAGCCTCCACACTTTGGAGAAAACGCAAAGGCTCGGCATAGGTCACATCGACATAAAAAAGATAGTGCCATTCGTTGCCGATAATGGGCAGGGATTGAATTTTTGTCAAGTTGATATGGTAGAAAGTGAAGATGCTTAGCACCTGTGACAAACTACCTTCCATGTGCGACAGACTGAACACGAGCATCGCCTTGTTGGAATGTTCAAAAGGACTCAACCGCTCCGCCTCTTTCGCTGGGGCAAGGACAAGGAAACGGGTAAAGTTATGTTTGTTATCTTCAATACCGTCTTCCAACACTTTCAACCCATAGATGCGTGCCGCATCGGCGTGGCAAATGGCAGCATGACCTTTCAGTCCTCGGCGAGCGATGCGCTCTGCTGCTCCAGCCGTGTCGTATGACTCCACAATCTTCAGCCGGGGATGACGCTCCAAGTAGTGCCGACATTGCGCCAGAGCTACGGGGTGAGAATTAACCTCTGTGAGCGTGTCCCAGTCCTCATCGGGACGACACATGATACTGTGTCGGATGTGCAACTTATGCTCGCCCACCACCTTTGCACCCGAGGCGAGGAGAATCTCATAGTTGTGGAGCAAACTCCCTGCGATGGTATTTTCAATCGCCATCAGTCCGAGGTCTTCATTGCCCTCAATCACCGACTTTGCCACCTGCTCAAAGGTGTCGCAACATTGCAGGGCGATTTCTTCTCCTGCGAAGTACTGATGACTTGCAATATCGTGGAACGAACCACGGATGCCTTGAATTGCAATTCTTTTCTTACTCATTGGCTCTGCCTTGGGCTCTTCTTCTAAGCACTACGCCCCACTCCTATTTGAGGAGCGGGGCGTGCTATATTCTGATGCCTAAGTCGTCATATTGGTATGCGCTTTCCCGCTCTACTCCGAGGGAGCAAAGTAAAAGTAAAAGCTAAACCAAAAATACGCCTTTTGCATGTCTAATTGTCTTTTGTCTACCTTCCTTGCAGAAAGAAGGAATATTTCTATTTTTGGGCAAAGTTAATAGTTCCTTTTGAATATACCAACAAAAGAAACAAAAAACTTCCACTTTTCTTTCTTTGAGAGGAAAATAAGAGAGGAGAGCCTGCTGTGGTCTCTCCTCCGTTAGTGACCCCTGCAGGATTCAAACCTGCGACCTTCAGAACCGGAATCTGACGCTCTATTCAGCTAAGCTAAGGGGCCTTGATGAATGCCTCGTAAACGGGCATCCGCTATGTCGGTTGCAAAGATAAGTATTTTATACCATATATATAAGGAGAAGCGAAAAGTTTCTCTGTGCGAAGTCCGAGGGCAGTCGCCTTTTCATCTATCTCACTGCGTAGAATGGCATCGCCCGAAGGCTTCACGGCGAG
>JBHAFO010000152.1:0-3941 GCA_041856145.1 Alloprevotella sp. | reverse complement strand
CGTTATTAAAACCAACCGCAAAGATACAAAAGACTTTGGTGGTTACAGTCTTTTGGTTGAATTATTTTCCATAAAGTAAACTAATGGTTGACCTGCTGGGCGAAAATGCAACCGCCGTGGGAGTAAGAAGGTTTATCCAAGGGAACAAACAGATTGCCGAAATTCGACATGTAAAGAACAAACCTTTACCAAAGGTCTCGCTTTCTCAGCATCTCATCTATCTCCTCACGCAGAAACAACAAGCGTCCATTAGCTTTGAGATAGGGTATCTTCCCTGCCCAAACCCAGTTGTAGATGGTCTTCTGCTCTACCTTCAGGATTTTTGAGACATCTATGATGTCCAAGTACTCTGGCTTCAAAGGTGGGCAAACGGAGGTGTTTAGGGTTTGTTCTTGTAAAACAAGCATTTGGTCAAGTTTCTCCTCTACGCACATCAGACGCTCAAATAAGCGTTTCTGCCAAATTTCGTCCGGTTTGTTATCTAAGTATGGCATAGTTCCCCCTTTTTATAATTGCCACTTTCATCTTGCGATAAGATAAATTGCTCCCGCATATAGGCGATGTACTTCTTTGCCGTGCGATCCTTGATTGCCATTTCACGCATCAATACTTCACAGAGTTCTTGATATGAGAGTTTAATCTTGTTTCGGAATGCTTCCTTGACAACAGCAATCAATTCGTCGGTCTTTCGTTTCTCTTTATCCTCTTTAGACTTTTCACCACGATAGACATGCATGTCTGCTTCTTTATCCCAACCGAAAAGCATCATCGGGACATCGAGCGGACTGCCATCACGGACTTTCAATGCCTTTACCACAGAGAATTCAGGATTATCATCCTTTTCTATAGAAAGAATGCCTGCTGCCTTCCTCTGAAGTTCAGAGCCAATATGTCCGCGGAGTTTGATCCCATTTGGCACGAAGTGCAGCACGCAGATGACACAAGTGTTGTATATCCCTGCCAAGCGATAAAGTTCATCAACAATGGCTATGCTCTCTGTTTCATCGTTGGCAGAGCGAATGAGATCAGCTATGCCGTCAATCACTACAAGATGAATGCCTCCATGCTGATGATGGAACAGGTCCATACTCTCACGGATTAATTTAAGTCGGTCCTTGCGAGAGAGGGAGGCAAGATACAGTGAATGATAGAAGGCAGGCACGGTTGTCTGGGAAGCTCGTTGTAATGTGCGACACAAGTTTTTGTGCAGTTGTGCTTCCGACTGCTCGGTGTCATAATGCAGTACAGCTAATCCGTTGGGATTGGAGGTTATCTCCAATCCCAACGTCTGCTCTACAGGCAATCTCTCTGTTCCTAGAGTGCCGGCGAGAATCGCTGAAATGTAGTTGCTCTTGCCTGTCCCTTCTCCACCGGTGATACAAAAGAGGTTGTCCTGTGTGCCTAATGGCACTCCATTGACAGATACTACCGATTTAGACACATCAGGAGGATTGTCATAGTCGATTTCACACGAACGAAGCATCATCATTGTCTGGCTATACATCTCAGAGAACATTTTGGCAAGCAACTCTTTCAAATCTTTTGCTCCATTACCTAAAGCAAAGAAATCAGAAATATCCTTATCTGTTTTTGAACCACTAAGTGGCAGCAGTAAATTCAATACTTTATACTCTGACAGTTGCTCTGCTTGACGGTGTGATTCACGAATGCCTGTTTCATCTGCGTCGTATAGCAATATAATATGGCGAAAACGGAGCTGCAGGCTCTCTATTATATTTTCCGGAATCTGTGCTGTCTCGCTATTAAAACATATCGCATTGAAGCCATGGGCATGAAGTGAAAGAACATCTTTTTCACCACCTGTAATGAAAAGGATATCCCCCTTGGTCGGAATCTGCTCCATGCCGAAACAATAGATAACAGGCATTCGACCACCATAGAGAAAGCGAACTTTTGCACTGTAAGGACGATAAATTTTCACATAGCCATTTCCTATGTAGGCGAACATAGGCTCTGTAGGAGAACTGAGTAATTCAAACTTCTTACCCTCAGCAGAAATGCTTTCGTAACGCTTTAAGCTTCTTACCCGAAAAAGACGAAGCGTCGCTTCATCTATTCCGTAGTGTGCCCAATAATTCAAGAGATTCTCATCAAACGGTAGTATCTCATACTTAAAATGCCGTTCTTTCTCTTTGGGGAGAACATCTCTTTGAGGGATCGTCTTAATTGAAAAATTTGTTCGAGGGATTGGAGGACTCTCGATTTGGATACCTCTACCATACAGGGCATGAAGTCCTAATTCATGAACAATGAGTTGTAATATCTCCGGAAAGTCCGTTTTCAAGTCCAAACCATGTAAAGTTGCTACGAACCAAAAGCAATCTCCGGAATAAGTGGTGTCGCCATGATCATAAAACTTGTAGGATGAACTTTTCTTATCGTAGTATATATGACAGGAAGCTCGCTTGTCTTCATAGAAAGGACTTCGGAAGTTTTTGTGCAAATTAACTTCAAAGCCTAAAAAGTGAGAAAAGACATTCAATCCTCCTTGTGTAAGTGAGAGTATTTGTTCTTTTTCTATCATAATCATCGGTTTATAGTGTTGATGCACGAACTCATGATAAGATTGTCTTTGAAACGATTGAGCCGTCCCAAAATCTCATCATTTCTCATCCCCGAGATGCGGAGCCTGTTGCACTTCGCTGCGATTACAACGGACTTGAAGAAATAACGGACATCGCCACCTTCAGTATAGCGATACCGTACAAGTTGTTTCTTCCGCCAGCGATACAACGTAGACTCTGAAACATTCAAGGTCTCAACAAGGTCTCTGGTGGTCATTTCCAATTCATCATCTATGTCTTCGGTTAGATGAGAAGTGCGTGCCACATACTCCTCGATACGCTTGAGTCTGTCTATCAGTTCCTGATAGGCTTGACTTTCCATGGCAATTATTTCCATATTCCTAATCGTTTAGTTGTCATTGTCGCATTGTCAATTCCTACTGAACAGATTATCGCTGAAATCTTGTCGAAAGCTTCTTTGGTAAACACCTCAACATATATTTCCGCCAACGGAGACGGAGGAAGGACATCTTCATTTGCAAGGAATGCAAATAGATGCTTCACGTTAATCTCTACGGCAGCTGCATATCGCTCCACCTGTTGAAGAGTCATCTCTTTTTTACCCATTTCCCAACGAGAGATTGTACTTGAGCTAACATTCAGTTTACAAGACAGATACTCCTGTGAAAAACCTTTTTCTTCTCTTGCTGATTTCAGCAATTTTAGCAATTCGTTCATAACTGTAAAGTTATAAGTACACCACAACAAGAGCAACCCACAACCTGCAAATGTTTGCACTCCATGCAATCTGTCTTGCAGTTGGTGCAAGGTTAATGATACGTAGCAGAAGCATAGAGCATTAGTCAATATAACGCCGGGATATTGTAGATAAACACGAATTTGAATATGAATTTCACGCAGCCCCCAGTGCACGGTGCAAGTCCCCTTTATATAGGGGCTTGCACCGTGCACTGGAAGGTGTAGCAGAAAAAAATCTAAATATTTAGTATATAATTCTTTGGGGCTTCGTCCTTTTTTATATACCTTTGTACTCACTAAAAGAGAGCAATTGTGCTTTCAATAGGCTGTCAGAACAGTAGTCATAACGCAATCAAATTACTGCTACAAAAATGCTACAGAACTGATTTGTCAAAGTTGGTAGGGTATTGAAATACAACGAAATAAGAGGTGTTTGTTCACAAACCTCTCTCTCCGCAAAAGGAAGTCATTTCTGACTTCCTTTTTTTGTTTATAGCCCAAATGAAGATCCACATCCTTAAATTTCTCTATCAATTCGTCTGTCGATGAAGCGTAAAAAAAGAGACTACTCACGAAGAGTAGCCTCTTTTTTGTTGGTTTTTTGGGGCAAAAAGCCCTTGTTGGGCGTTTTTTTTTGAAGAAAAGTCGAAAATAATT
>JBHAFO010000151.1:0-3349 GCA_041856145.1 Alloprevotella sp. | reverse complement strand
GAGAAGAACGAAAAAGGGAAATACTATGTCAGAGGGCTCTTTGCAAACGAGAAACCGGAGGCTTATGGCACGTTCGTAAAGGAAGACGGCGGAGAGATTATGCTGGAGGAGTACAATGCTTTCTTGACCAAAGTGTACAAAAGCACGGCCGGACAGTCAGAAGGAGGAAAGTGCGTTGTGGGATTCGGAGACAATGCGAAGACCAAGGATGAGGCCATGAAAGAAAAGCCGATAGACAAGGTTGTGGGACTCAAGAATGGCTTTGGGCAGCCTTGGATCTCGGTGGCTTGGCATTTTGTGAAAGACGGCATATTCTACATGGTGGACTGTGACCTTAAAGAACAAAAAGGAACTACACCATCGCGTATCACGTTAAGTATCAACCAAGGATTACAGAAATCGCTGGATGCCACCGTTGATGAGGTAGAAAAAGCGCTCGACGATGAGGATGTGCAGAAGGCAATAAAAGAGAAGTTAAACAAATAAAAACACGAATCATCATGAACAAGCTATTTATTATCGTGGCAGCGTTGATGCTGTTTGGCATTCCTGCCTATAGTCAACTCACTCCCGAAGGCGTAATGGCAACTCTGCCCGATTTGCCCACAGCAGACCGGATGATTGCCTTTGAAACGGGAGAACAAGACCCTGAACTGTACAATGACTTTCTGTCAAAACTGAACAAGGCACAAAGGCAGTGCCAAGCAACGGTAGATAAGAGCATGGGCTCACTCTTCGGTGATATTAAGTCGGCAACCATGAAGCAAAAGGTGGCAGGCACCAACGTAACCAACGCTCAAGTAATGAATATGAGCGAGGCCGAGCGTCAGGAATTCGCCAAGTCAACAGCCATCAACGGACAGCTGTCTTCCATGGGCATCAGCATGGAAGATTTACAGGCGCTTCAAAGCGGCAAAATGTCGGAGGAGGAATTGGCAAGCAAAATGATGGCAAAGCAGAGCGGTGGTCTCACCACAAAGGACATTCAGGCAATGCAAAACATGACCGAGGCTGAAAGAGTCGCGTTCATACAACAGTCCGGACTATCCGAAAGCACGCAGGCTGCCGCTGCCAAGAACAAAAAGACCGCCGCAAGCAATGCCGCCCTCACTGCCGTGTTGCAGAAAATCACTTCGCTAAGTGGAAGAGTCACAGAACTTACCAAAAAGAGCATACGGCTGCGCGATGAAGCGAATGCCAGCGGAGCGGAACTATATGCCAAGAACTACAAAAGCAGGATAGAGACGCTGATACGTGAAGTAGCCCTTCTTTCAGAAGCAGAGCATTATAACGAAGCTCTGGTGAAAGCAAAGAACCAGCAAATCGCCCAGCTCGAACACGAGTTCTACTCAAAATCTATCCCTGTATGGCGCAATGCCGTTATCGCATCGATGGACGTGTTCCGCGTGGAAATACTGCCTCTTCAATATGAGTTGAAAGAGGCATACGCTAAGGCATACGAGCTGACCAAAAATCCCGAATACATGGGAGGCGAACAGATTCCGTTCCAAGCAGCATTCGCTTACCTTGAAGCAGCCGAGTACATCAACAAGTACGATTTTGTCAAGTAAAAATCTGTACATTATGCTATTGCCGAAACTTCGTGGCTCATTGGATAAGAAAACTTGAAAAACTGTTGAAGTAATCCCATTGCAGGACAATATGCTAAGCGACACTCGTTACAGGTGTCGCTTTTTTTGTTCTCCCCTTCCCCTACACCAACCGCTGTTCTAAGGCTTTACGCACAAGAGCTGCGGTATTGTTTACGCCCATTTTCATACGCAGAATCTTTGTGTAGGTATGCACGGTTTCAAAGCCGAGACCGAGACGGTCGGCTATCATCTTAATACTAAGCCCCTCCACAATAAGGGCAAGCACTTCACGCTCGCGGGGTGTTAGCGGTTCACAGTCCGGGCAAGGTGAATTATTCAACAAATGTTTGGTAAGCGGACACAGGTACTGCTCGCCATCAAGAACTTGCCTAATACCCTCTATCAAGTAATTCGAAGAGGAATCTTTGAGTACAAATCCGTATGCACCCGCTTTCATGGCACGACTGACGACACTCGGCTCGCCGTAGCATGTGAAAATGAGGATACGCATATCGGGATACATCTGTACCCACTGGGGAATACGGTCGATAGAATTGTTGGAGTTGCTTGGCGATTGAATAGAAACACCGCAAGGCATACCGACATCGAGAATCAGAATATCCGGCTGCACTTTGGGCAATGTCTCTTCACACGCCTGTATGGAGTCGGCAAAAGACACAGTATCGGCAATATTACTTTGAAGTATAATGTTTTTAATACCTTCTGCTACCGCCAAGTGGTCGTCTGCTATAAGAATTTTTGTCATGATGATTTATTTATGGTGAGAAGTATTTCCGTTCCTTTCCCTATGGAAGAAGATATTTCAAAGGTTCCGCAAACGGCGACCATGCGTTCCCGTATATTGCGTAATCCGCTTCCGGCATATTCTGCCGTGCCGTCAAAACCCTTGCCGTCGTCGCCGACCATGGCCGAAAGTTTATCATCAGCAAATACGATTTGCACGAGTATATTATTTGCACGGCTGTGTTTGAGTGCGTTGTTGATAAGTTCGTGCAGGGCACTATACATTAGTACTTCGCGATGTTTCGAAAGGCGATATGGCAATCCCACGGAGCGATAGTGCACCTTTGGCAACACCTTGCAGTATTCGCTGAGGGCTGTATGCAATCCGTACCGTTCCAACGACTCCGGCATCAGATGGTGCGCAACTTTTCGCATCTCGGCGGTAGTTTGCTGTAATAGCCGTATCGCTTCCGTCTTGTTGTCGGCTTCAAGGGTAAGCTTGGTAGCTGTTAGCATACCTCCCAAGCGGTCGTGCAGGTCGTGGGCAAGGCGTTGCCGTTCGTCGTGTTCACCGATGAGCCTTTGACGTAGTATCTGTATCTTTTTTCGCTGGCTTAGCCAATACCACAGAGCAAGGGCGATGATAAGGGCTACAAGTGCAACAAACCCCAGCACCATCGTAGCCAATCGCTGCTTGTATTCCATCTCGCGGATACGCTCCTCTTTTCGTGCCGTTTCATATTTCACCTCCATTTCGCTCAAAGCCGACTGGTATTTGCCGGTTGCGGTTTCCTCCATTGTACGGCTCATGAGGTCGATGTATTTGGCTACCTCTTGGGCATTGCCTAAAGCAGCGTTGGATTTTGCCAATAGTTTGTACACTTCGGTGTTGTGGTGAGGATCTTGGTCGTTTACGTCCAAGGCCTTCTGCGCCCATTCAACTGCTTTCTGCCATAGTTTTTCATCTACGCAAAGCGATGCTTTCTGTGTAAATGCATCAGAAACAGTGGTAG
>JBHAFO010000150.1:0-5458 GCA_041856145.1 Alloprevotella sp. | reverse complement strand
TGGGAGGGTCATTGCTTTAAGAAGGATTTGTCCCGGATTTTCCCCAAAAATTGCCCCCACAAATTGCTTTACCACATTGCCCTCGCTATCGATGAGCAGGAGAGTGGGGTAGGCGCTGACCTTGAAGCGTTTGGCAAGCTCCACGCCTTCGCCTTTTTCCATATCCACCTTGAGATTGATAAACTTGGCGTTGAACACGCGCCCCACTTCGGGAAGAGTGAACACCTCGTTTGCCATCCTTTTGCAGGGACCGCACCAAGTGGTGTAGCAGTCCATAAAGATCAGCTTATTCTCTGCTTTTGCCTTGGCGAGGGCTTCAGCAAAGGAGATGTTGGCAAAGAGAATGCCGTCGGTCTTTTCCAAGCGGTGGATGAGGCTTTGGTAATGCTTTGCCGTTTCGGGAACGACACGCTGTTGGGCTTCCTTGAGATAGGCGATGGTGGCTGTGCGCTGTGGCTCGCTCATTTCGGGAAAATCGAAGGTCAGCTCGTAGCCCGTGCGGTGCTGTCCAAGGCGGTCGCCCCGCTCACGCATAAATTGAATCAATCCGATGTAATCTTTCTCGGTGCGGAATTTCGCCATGCGGTGGAGCGTGAAAACGAGAGCTGTGTCGGGCAATTCGGCTTGCTTCATACGGAGATACAGATCCATCAACTGCTCGCTCGTCGCCTTGCTGTTGCCAGTGGCAAAGTCTGCCATTTCGCCATAGAAAAGCCCTTCGATTGCTCCATTGACGGCTTTTTCGCCATTGTTCTTCACAAAGGCAGACTTGTTCTTGAGGAGATGTTGGTAGCGTTCGCTCTTGTAATCGGTGAGGAGGCGAGAGTAGAGAAACCAGTTTTCGGCTTTGCTCAACTCGGAGGGTGCAAGCGTCTGGAGATACTCAGCTCCGACTTTCTTGAAAGTTTCGTCCTCAGCAGCGAGCTGGAGGGCGTAGAGATAGTTGAGCATCTCTTTCTTGCTCCGCTTGCCAGCGTTGTAAGCCGCGGTTGTGCCTTGGAGAGATGTCTTGGGAGAGAGAGCACGCATCACATCGTTTTTGAAATCGGGGAGCTTCTTACCGCCGACAATGCGCATCACCACTTCACCCTTAGGGTTGAGAATGAGATAATGGGCAAAGGTGCGAATGTTGAATTGCTGGGCAATGGAACTCGCCTCCCGCTTGCTGACATCAATGAAGAGATTGACGAAATTCTTATTCATATAGCCCGCAAAATCGGCATCGGAGAAGACGTGCTTGTTCATGCCGTGGCAGGGCACAGCCCAGTCGGCAAAGCAATTGAAAAAGACCAACTTGTTTTCAGCTTTCGCCTTCTCGAGGGCTTCTTCCAAGCTGTAGACATATTGCATCTTTACGTCTGCCTTGACAGCATCGCCATACATACTTTCGCCTTGCTGGGCTTGCAGGGGTGTGAGGGTGCAAAAACTGAACACCAGTGCGGCACAGATTCTGCGATAAAGGGAGGTGATATTCATAGAGAGTTATGAGTATAAATAGTGAAAGATGATAGGTACGAAAGGCAGGGGCGTATAGCAAGGTGCGCCCTACCTTTCGTTATATAAATAGGTGTTAGGCAAATGGCTACTCTGCATCTTTGACACAGCGCACACTGTACAACACAAGGTAAGGCTCGGTGGTTTTGTGCAGACGACCATACAAACGGCTCGTACCACGCCACACTTTATTGAGCGTCTCGTTGGAAAGACGAATGATGGCTTCCGTGGTGCTATCGTTCTTCTGGCGCGTGGTGGACGACCAGAAATACCAAGCCCTGTCCTTATTGATATAAAGATAACTGCGGTCAGTGGCATAGGCACTTGCTCCTGTCTTGATGGCATTAAAGCCTGTTGCTCCACCCTCCGAAAGCAGGGGTGCAAGACCTTCGCCACGCCAAGCCTCGAGCTTGTTGGCTTCGCCCTCCGACATGCCGAGGGTGCGCTCGAGGGTTTTCCAGTCCTCGTCCGAAGGCAGACGCCAGCCCGCAGGCACAGCCTTTTGTGCGCCTTCAAAGCTGTAAAGGAAACCATACTTTGCCACATAGCCCTCGTTCTTCTCCTCCTGGGCAAGGAAGGAGGCTTTGCCTGCCGCCTGTTTGGCAACTTCGGGGTCTACGCGTTTCCAAAGTTCGTCCGCCAAAGCGTTGTCGAACTTTGCGCTGTAAGCACGGAGTGTTTCACGGAATTGCTGTTGGGTCATACGCCCCTTCAAAAGACGGGGGATGAAGCCTTGCACAATGTCTCTGAGTGGCACGGTGAAACTTCCCATAACAAAAGTCCACTCGTTCCCATCAGGATCGGGCTTGCTAAGGAGTTCGTTCACGATAGCCACCAACTCTTCGTCCGTGACCTCCACCTTGTAAGTTTTCTTGATACTTTCAACACTTGTGGGCTTCTCCCCCCACGTGAAAGCGCCGTCGAAACTATAAGCAGGGGGCGCATAGCGGAGATTTTCTGCCATCCATATTTGGTTGCCAATGCGGACGGTCTTATACACAGTGCTATCCCGCTCGTCCAAGAAATCGGGGGCAGATTGCACCACATTCGGATTGAAATTCACGCCTCCCACCTCATCATCGCTACAAGCGGTGAAGGCAAACAAGGCAGTGAGCGCACAGAAAATGATCTTATTCATAGTCAATTACTCGTTGCTATTGTCATAATCTAAATTTATCTCCAGTTCATTCTGGATGAAGTCGGCAAGATATTGGTACTTCTCCATCACATTGTTGAGATGCCCATAGCGTTTCTTGAAGCCTTTCTCGCCCAAATGGAGAATGGCTTGGATGTAAAACTCGCGGTCCTCCGTGTCATTCTGCGGTGTGAACGTACCCGATTGCTTCCATCCACGGATAAAACCATAAGCTCCCATTTCGTTGAGCATATTTTGGCGAATGGCTATGGCTTCAGCTTCCGTACTGACAAAAGGCGTCGTGCCTGGACGGTCTTTGATCAAGAGCGTAACGAGGTCTTCGCCGTCAAAAGTGGAGAATGGCGGTTCGTTGTAAAGCGCATTGACGGAGAGCGTCCAGCTCATTTTCATTGTATTCACAATCGTGGGGCAGTTGCCAAGCGTCTCCCAAGTGCGGTAGTACCAATTGTTCGTCGTACCCATGTCGGCAAAGCGGGCACAGACATCGGTGTTTACCTTCACACGGTCGCTGACCATGTTCTTGATCACCTCCGTGATTTGAGACTGGATGGAGTCTTCGCTGGTCAAGTTCTTGATCTTGGCAAAAACGAGGGTGCGATAGCCCACGTGATACACTGGGCGATCGACACGGGAGGAGGTGGTGGTCGTCAATGTGTCCGTAATGAGAATACTGAAAGGACGCATCGGACGACTTGCCCGCTCGAGATATTTCCGCACAAAGCGCAAAGTCTGCATCTGCTCGGCTGGGTTGGTCAGATAAGTATAGGAATACTTAATGGCGTGGTTGTAGCCGAAATAAGTCCAGTTCAAATCGATGGTTTCATAGGAGAGAATTGGTTCTCCCTTGAAGTTCACGCCCGTTTGCACCTGCGAAATCGTATCGTTGAAGTAGACTGGCACGCCAAACTCCTTATAAATCAAATAGCGTTCGTGCATCACCGAATCGTTGGGATTATCGGTGATGGTAAATTCATTGCTATATTGAATGTTTCTCGTCAGCTCCTCTTCGTTGGAGCAGGACAGCATGCCAAGCAGGAGGAATAGAAAAAGAAAATGTTTCATTGTAATTCTTGTTTTGAAAAAGTGATAGAAAACTTCTTCTGCCTCTGACAGACACTACGGGGTGGCAGTGCTGTCCGTGTCATCATCGTCGTCATCGAACGTAGGTAGCTCAATGGGTTTTGCAATGGGCTTGCGTGGCGGACGATAGTTGTCGGGCATCGCTTCTTTGTCGAATTCCAAAATTCCTACGGGGAGGGCGAAAGTGTAAGCCTCATCGCCTGAAGGCAGGAGGAAGTAGTTCGTGCCGAGATAGGCATTCTCGCCAGAATAGAAGCTGAAAGCGTGGATAATGTCCTTCTTGTAAGGATATTGCTCGTTCACAGCATAGCGACGGAGGTCGAACCAGCGGTGACCTTCAAAGCAAAGTTCGCGTCGGCGCTCGTTGCGGATCGCATCCACAAGCCCCTCGCCACTATGGCTCTCATCGTTATAGAAATGGATACGATTTCTGCGCAGGGTGTTCAAAGCCGTGTTCGCCTCGGACTCTTTGCCTTGCATCGCACAGGCTTCGGCATAGTTCAGATAGGCTTCAGCTGTGCGCAGGAGGAAGCCATCGGAGATATGGTTGAGTTCCAAACCGCGCTCATACTTCTGCGTCAAGCGGATACTGTCCGAGAGTCCGTTCTTGGCAAAGAAGGCAGTGCGACGGGCATCGTCCAATTCATAAATGTCATAGAGGTCTCGGGTCACGCAATAGTCTGCAGGGTCGGCAGAGAGGGAAGTGCTGAGGTCTTTGGGCGTCACATAGTTCGCACCTTGGGAGAAAAGCACTTCTTTATTATAGCGTGTGAGAAAAGGAGCATCGCTCCGCAAATCGGTGATAGCAGAGAGGATTGCGAGCGGGCTGTCAAGTACACGTTTGGCGGCAGCTTCGGCTTTCGCCCACTGCTGGGTGTAGAGATAAACACGGCTGAGAAGCAAGGAAGTGGCTTCGGCTGAGGTGCGGTGCAGGCGGTAGCGAGCAGGTTGCGGGCTGATGGTCAAGCATTCTTCTGCAACGAGCAGATCCTTGATGATTTGGTCGTAAACCTCTGCCACCGTGGCACGTGAGAACTGTGTGGGTTTGTCCTTGTCGTGCTCCACGTGGGGCGTGAGCTTGAGTGGCACGCAAAGATTGATGCCTGCCGAGTCGGGGCGATAGGGCTTGCCATAAAGATTTGCCAAGACGAAATAGAATTGCGCACGGAGGAAGTGCGATTCGCCCTTGACGCGATAGTACAGTGCTTTCTCGTCGTCCGTGTTGCGAGGCATCTCGTCAATAATATCCACGATGTTATTGGCGTGGTTGATACGCCGGTAGAGATTATTCCAGGTTGGCGCATCGTCTGCCATGCCCGTGCGGTCATCGTTGTAACGGATGTCTTGTTGCCAAGTGAAGAAGCCGTAGAGCGGTTTTACAGAAGCCGTCCATGCCCGACTGCCGATATTACCTTTGGCAGACGTGCCTGTGGTGTTTATATCGTCGTCAAGCATATTGATGAAACCCAGCACGCCCGTGCCCATGCCATACGAAACGGTGGAGCTACGGATATAGACGTCGCCGATGAGCAGTTCGTTCAAGTCGGTGACAGACTTAGCGACAACAAGGTCTTGGGAGTATTGGTCGAGGAAATCGCTACAGCCCACTGCGCCGAAGGTGAGCAGGGAAAAGGCGATGATATTAGTGAAAAACTTTTTCATAAGTAGTACTCTGTAGTGATTGCATACTTAGAATGTGGCACGGACGCCGAAAGTCAGAGAAGGACG
>JBHAFO010000149.1:0-8383 GCA_041856145.1 Alloprevotella sp. | reverse complement strand
ACGGGCGAAGCCTACCACATTCACCTCGATCCGCAGATAGCCATCACTTCTGTGGTCATAGCTGTGTGTGCCATTGGGTTGGCAACTTGGATGTACGCCCGCCCCACTCAGCCCGTGGCAGAGGGTTTGCAGAAGCGCTTTTCTGCCCTCCACACTTGGGCTTATCATCGCTTCTACATCGATGAGGTGTACCAATTTGTAACGCACCGCATCATCTTTGCCTACGTGTCCCGCCCCATCGCTTGGTTCGATCGCCATTGCGTGGACGGCTTCTTCGATTTCCTCGCTTGGGGGGCGAACCGTTTAGGCTACAGCATCCGTGGCTTCCAAAGCGGCAGTGTACAACGCTACGCCTTCGTGTTCTTCCTCGGCACATTGGTATTGCTCATTCTTATGATTCTCTAACAACGAGCCCTTCCTCCCGTCGCCTCAGGGCGTGGGGAGGAAGACAGAAATAGCAAAGATTATGAATTTCCTATCCATTTTCGTACTCATTCCCCTGCTGATGTTGCCAGCCTTGTGGCTTTGCCGTAGCATCAAGGGACTGCGCGCTGTCATGGTGACAGGTAGCACTGCGCTACTCATCGCTGCTGTGTGGCTCGTGTTCAAGTTCCTCGGCGACCGTGCCGCGGGCATCACTGACGAATTCCTCTACACGGCATCCATCGACTGGTTCACGCCACTCCATATTAAGTATGCAGTTGGCGTAGACGGCATCTCGGTAGCAATGCTGTTGCTCTCAGCCATCATTGTGTTCACCGGCACATTCGCTTCGTGGAAGATCAATCCACTGCCAAAGGAGTATTTCCTCTGGTTTATCCTCCTGAGCCTCGGAGTGTTCGGCTTCTTCATCTCCGTAGATATGTTCACAATGTTCATGTTCTACGAAGTGGCTCTGATCCCGATGTATTTGCTCATTGGCGTATGGGGTACGGGCAAGAAGGAGTATTCTGCGATGAAGCTCACGCTGATGCTCATGGGCGGTTCAGCCTTCTTGATGTTCGGTATCTTCGGCATCTTCTTTGGCGCAGGCGGGCAAACGATGAATGTCTATGAGATTGCCCATCAGCTGAACGGTGCACACGGCATCGACCTCAGCTCCCAATACATCTTCTTCCCTTTGACTTTCATCGGCTTCGGCGTGCTGGGCGCGCTGTTCCCATTCCATACATGGTCGCCCGACGGTCATGCTTCTGCGCCCACCGCAGTGTCTATGCTCCATGCTGGCGTGTTGATGAAACTCGGAGGCTACGGCTGTTTCCGCATTGCCATGTATCTCTTGCCCGAAGGCGCACAAGAACTCTCGTGGATATTCCTCATCTTGACTGGTATCTCTGTGGTTTACGGTGCACTCTCGGCTTGTGTACAAACCGACTTGAAATATATTAACGCCTACTCTTCGGTGTCTCACTGCGGACTCGTGCTCTTCGCCCTCTTGATGCTCAACAACACAGCAGGCGCAGGTGCTATCATGCAGATGCTTTCACACGGTTTGATGACCGCCCTCTTCTTCGCCCTCATCGGTATGATTTATGGGAGGACGCACACCCGTGACATCCGCGAGCTGAGCGGACTGATGCGCATTATGCCTTTTCTTTCTGTGGGCTATGTCATTGTTGGATTGGCGAACCTTGGTTTGCCTGGTTTCTCAGGCTTCGTGGCAGAAATGACCATCTTCGTCGGCGCATTCCAAAACAACGATACATTCCACCGTGTGCTTACTATCGCGGCTTGCTCAAGTATTGTTGTCACAGCGGTCTATATTCTCCGCATGGTGGGCAAGATTCTTTTCGGTAAATGTACCGACGAGCACCACCTCAAGCTCACCGATGCCACTTGGGAAGAACGCTTCTGCGTAGGCTGTCTGATCGTCTGTATCGCAGGTTTGGGCTTGTTCCCGGGTTGGGTAAGCAACCTCGTTTACGATGGCGTTGCGCCAATCATCAACCAGCTCAGCAGTGTGGCGCACACCGTGTCGCAAAGCAATCCTTTCCTTTAATGTCACCCCAATCAAGTAGAAACTAAAGACAATGGATTATTCTCAATTCTTTGAAATGCGTGAAGAGCTGGTGCTGATTGCCGGCATCGTCCTTCTCTTCCTTGCCGACCTCTTCTTCTGCGCCGACCGCAAAAATGGTCGTGGGGTGTTCAACACACCTCTCCCTGTCATTGTGATGGGGTTGGTAACAATCGTCAATGCGTTGCCCTGTTGCACGGAAAGTTTTGAGCTTTTCGGTGGCATGTATCAGCATACGCCAATGATGTCGATGGTAAAAACAGTTCTCAACCTCGGCACATTCATTGTTTTCCTCATGTCGCACAAATGGTTGAGTCGCGAGGAAAATTTGGTGAAGCAGGGCGAGTTTTATCTCCTCGTGATGTTCACCCTCTTGGGCATGTATTTCATGATTTCGAGCGGTCACTTCCTGATGTTCTTCATCGGGCTGGAGATGGCAAGCATTCCTGTTGCCGCCTTGGTGGCTTATGACAAATACCGCTTCACGAGTGCCGAGGCAGGCGCGAAGTTCATTCTCCTCGCCCTCTTCTCCTCCGCCCTTTTGCTCTATGGTGTGTCGTTCCTTTACGGCATCGCTGGCACGCTCTATTTTGAGGGCTTGGCAGCAAAGATGACCTTCAGTTATCTCGGCGTAGGTGCACTCCTGCTTTTCATAGCAGGCATGGGCTTCAAAATCTCGCTCGTGCCCTTCCATCTTTGGACTGCCGATACTTATGAGGGCGCACCAACGGCAGTGACGGGCTACTTGAGCGTTGTGTCTAAAAGCTCTGCCGCCTTCGTGCTCTTTATCCTTTTGGCAAAGATCTTCCCCGCGGGCGACTACGCCGTGGCTTGGCAAACGGCACTCTTTTGGATTGTCATCGCCAGCATCACGATTGCCAACCTCTTCGCCCTCCGCCAGCAAAACATCAAGCGTTTCATGGCATTCTCAGCCATCTCGCAGGCGGGCTACATCGTGCTGGCAATTCCCAGCACCACGGCTGAGGGAATGACAGCCCTCGTGTTCTATCTCCTTGTATATATGGTTGCCAATCTCGGCGCTTTCGCTGTGATGACCACCGTGGAGCAGAGCAGCGGTCAGATAACCATCGATAGTTACAACGGGCTTTACGGCACAAATCCAAAGCTCTCGTTCATCATGACACTCTGTCTTTTCTCCTTGGCAGGCATTCCGCCTTTCGCAGGCTTCTTCTCGAAGTTCTTCGTGTTCATGGCAGCTTTCCAAGCAGGGCACCAGCTTTTGGTTTTCATCGCTCTGGTCAACACGATCATCTCTCTTTATTACTATCTCCTCATCGTCAAGGCGATGTATATCAATAAGAGCGATGCGCCAATCCCCGCTTTCCGTAGCGACAACTACACCCGCTTTGCCCTCGCTCTCTGCACCCTCGGTGTTGTAGGCCTCGGCATCGTTAGCTGTGTGTTCAACTATATCGATGCATTGAGTATTCTCTAAACTTCATTTAATTAAACATATTGCAAACCGACTCTTGGGGAAACTCCCCGCACTGAGTCATTTTCATTAACAAAAGATTTTATGAAAAAGCTAATGGTTCTTGCATGCTGTGCAGTGCTTGGTTTGGCTGCCCATGCTCAGAAGAAAGGCGATCAAGCCTTTGGTGTTAATCTCTCTTACGCCGACGACCTCGAGACAGTAGGCTTGGGCGTGAAGTACCAGTACAGTTTCACAAAGCGTGTGCGTGGTGAAGGTTCTTTCGACTATTTCTTTGAAAATCGTGGATTGAAGGCTTGGGACTTGAATGCCAATGTGCATTACCTTTTCCCATTGGACAAGAAGTTTACCCTTTATCCCCTCGCTGGTTTGACCCTCGTACATCTCTCTGCCTTCGGTGGCTCTGACAGCAACTTCGGCATCAACCTCGGTGGCGGTGGCTCTTACGAGATCGACTCTAAGTGGCGCGCCAATGTGGAGATGAAGTACCAAGCCTTCGATGGCGGTGGTCAATTCGTTCCCAGCATCGGTTTGGCTTATAAGTTCTAAGCATCAGACAAATTCTACTGTTTGAGTAGAAACTATCTGACAGATAAAACCCTCGACCATTACGCTCGTAAGAGCGATGGTCGAGGGTTCTTGTTTTATGGTGTCTGCTCCGTTTTGCTCCCTCCTGGAGAGGCAATTTTTGCAGGGAGCGATTTTACTTTTTCAGCATCACGATGAACGACAAGCCAAAGCTACGGTGACGAGGATCGCCCCAGTTGCCCATCAGTTGGTGCAGACTGTGCTCGTAATAAGCCTTCAAGCGAAAGCGGTCGTAGGTCACGGAAATGCTCGCTATTGATCCGTAATCAAAGCAGTTGAAGCTGTTGGTTGTCCCAGCCGTTGTGCCAAAACTTGGGGCATTAAAGAGGTTGAATCTCTCGCGGTAAATTTCGCCTGTGTTAGTAGGATACTCCACGTAGCCCTTGCTCCAGAGTCCAATACCTGCATAGAAACCCAACTGTGGGAGAATGGAGATTTTTCCCACCTTGAAATCGTAACCGACCATGAAAGGCATCGTGAGATAATTCATAGGATAAGCCTCCACCTTTCGCGCGTGGAAAACGACATCAAGATCTGTGCCAGTGATCGTTCCACCCTTTTGCGAGAACGACAAACCCGACGATAGCACCACGTTGGAGGGGAATTTGTAATCGAAAACAGCCCCAACGCTGAAAGAACTATAGCCTTTGGCGTTGTGCTCCTGCATAGAGAAAGTGTTGTGGATATAACCACCGCCAAAACCAACGTTCCAGTCTTGCGCATTGAGCGCAGAGCAAAACACGGCTAAGATGCCTGCAAGAAAAAATCTTTTCATAGATTTCAAAGAAAAGTGTTAGGTAAAATTGATAGATAGGATATGAAATTCTCTGCAAAGATAGGGATTCGTGTGGATAAGGCCAAGCGGATTTATGAGATAATTTCGTCTTTTACCTTGCCCTGCTTTTCGCTTTATGGGGGGGGTGATTTTATTTACTTACAATAGTTGGAAGTCAGATGGTTGTGGTGTTTTTTTGAAAAGGTAAACGCCCGAAAAAAATATAGTTTTGTGGGCGTGCCTCCGGATAGCGCAGGGCGATTGTGCACTTCCTCTTTGTATGGAGCGAGGGGGAGCGACAGGGTGCAATCTCTCCGCAAGGTGCGTGCGTATATTCAGGTGCTGATTTGCAAAGCGGGTGAGGGGATAGAGTGGTTGTAGGGGTAGGGTGTTTTATTTCGCCTCTTTGTAGGGGGAGGACTTGGGCTGGGTGCACCAAATTCTTAAAGTCGTCATCCGTCTTTAAGGTTTTGCAACAACAGCCCTTGCATTTCGTTTCTCGAAATGTTATCTTTGCAGTAAGCAAAAGGGAAGGTGGCGCATTATGCCCATCTTCCCTTGTTTTTTGCTCCCCAACGGCTCCTCCAAGAGGCGCAGCTCGAATTTTCTGCCCACGCCTCCCGCATCTTTTTCAAGCCTTCGCAGAAATTCTTGAAGGCTTGGCGGAAATTCTCCAAGCCTTCAGATATTAACAACAGGGGCAGAGAGAAAGTTTTTGCGACCCTTGCGTGTTAATCTTAGTTTAAGAAACATAAAACAGCGGGCAAGGAATTTTGTGTAGCGATGTAGGAATGCTCGCAAGATAGCACCTCGGAACAGCGATGCAGAGCTGCTAAAAAAAGGTGGTATCGGTTTTGCAAGACAGTTTACCTCCTTAGCATCGCCTACAGCTTCTAAACACAGTAAGCACAGCCTGAAGGGACAACGCTAAGGCTTGGCAAAACAACGCCTAACCTCATGTGCCAATCAATGGTATAATAAAACAGCCCCAAGACAAATCTGTCTTGGGGCTGTTCGTTATGAAAAACTATTTCTGATAGTTCTTAGAGCTGAGGACCGAATGGTACGAGAGCCTGACCAGCTTCGCTACCAGCTGTGTACTTCACAAAGTTCTTGATGAAGCGACCAGCCAAGTCCTTAGCCTTCTCTTCCCATTGAGTAGCGTCAGCGTAAGTGTCGCGTGGGTCGAGGATAGCAGGATCTACACCAGGGAGAGCTGTTGGCACCACGAAGTTGAAGTAAGGAATAGTCTTCGTCTCGGCCTTTTCGATAGAACCGTCGAGGATTGCATCGATAATGCCACGAGTATCCTTAATAGTGATACGCTTGCCAGTACCGTTCCAACCAGTGTTTACCAAGTATGCCTTTGAGCCGTTAGCCTCCATCTTCTTCACAAGCTCAGTAGCGTATTGAGTTGGGTGGAGCGAGAGGAAAGCCTGGCCGAAGCAAGCAGAGAATGTTGGAGTTGGTTCAGTGATACCGCGCTCTGTACCTGCGAGCTTCGCAGTGAAGCCAGAGAGGAAGTAGTACTGAGTTTGACCAGCGTTGAGGATAGATACTGGAGGCAATACACCGAATGCGTCGGCAGAGAGGAAGATCACGCTCTTCGCAGCAGGACCTGCAGAGATAGGACGAACCTTCTGTACGATTTGCTCGATGTGCTCGATAGGATAAGAAACACGAGTGTTCTCACCGTTAGCCTTAGAAGCGAAGTCGATCTTGCCAGCTGCGTCTACAACTACGTTCTCCAAGAGAGCGTTACGCTTAATCGCCTTGTAGATGTCTGGTTCGCTTTCTGGATCGAGGTTGATAACCTTAGCGTAGCAACCACCTTCGAAGTTGAACACGCCGTTGTCGTCCCAACCGTGCTCGTCGTCACCGATGAGGAGGCGCTTTGGATCTGTAGACAAAGTAGTCTTACCAGTACCAGAAAGACCGAAGAATACAGCAGTGTTCTCACCGTTGAGGTCAGTGTTAGCAGAGCAGTGCATAGAAGCCATGCCGTTGAGAGGGAGGTAGTAGTTCATCATAGAGAACATTCCCTTCTTCATCTCACCACCGTACCAAGTGTTAAGGATCACCTGCTCCTTAGAAGTGAGGTTGAACACGATAGCAGTTTCTGAGTTCAAGCCGAGTTCAGCATAGTTCTCCACCTTAGCCTTAGAAGCGTTGTAAACGATGAAGTCAGGCTCGAAAGATTCGAGTTCTTCAGCTGTAGGCTTGATGAACATGTTGGTCACAAAGTGAGCCTGCCATGCCACTTCTACGATGAAGCGCACAGAGAGACGAGTGTCCTTGTTCGCGCCGCAGAAAGCATCCACTACGAAAAGACGCTTGTTTGACAAAGTCTTAACAGCCAAGTCCTTCAATACAGTCCAAGAGCTTTCAGCCAAAGGCTTGTTGTCATTCTTGAACTCTTCAGAAGTCCACCATACAGTATTCTCAGAGGTAGCGTCCTTCACGATGAACTTGTCCTTAGGAGAGCGACCTGTGTAGATACCAGTGAGTACGTTCACAGTGTCAAGTTCTGTGTTCTGACCTACTTCAAAACCTTCGAGTGTAGACTTTGTTTCCTCCTCAAAGAGTTGCGCGTAAGAAGGGTTGTGGACAATCTCCGTTGTGCCGGTGATGCCATACTTGGTCAAATCCAAATTTGCCATAGTTGTAGTTGATATAAATTAGTAAAACGAAATTTCTAATTCGTAGGAGCTTTGCGCTTTAACAGGGCGCATTTGCTCTTTGCAAGCAAAGATACAAATTTCCCCTCGTATCATTGTTGCCCAAAAGCGAAATATTTGTGCAAGAGGCGCAACTTTCTTGATTTATGGGGCTTCCAGTTAGAATTTGCAACCTCTGAAAAGCACAAAGAAGGCTTGCAAATCTTCCGACTTGCAAGCCTTGGTGCGCTTCAGGATGGGCTTGAACCAACGACCCCCTGATTAACAGTCAGGTGCTCTAACCAACTGAGCTACTGAAGCAGGCTAAATAGATAGTTGCGCTTCAGGATGGGCTTGAACCAACGACCCCCTGATTAACAGTCAGGTGCTCTAACCAACTGAGCTACTGAAGCAGATTGAAATAATAGGCGAGAAGCCTTTCTTCTATCTATTTAGCGATGCAAAAGTAGTACTTATTTCCGAATTAAACAATATCTTTGCAGAGTTTTTTTTAGGTTCTACGAAAATTAGCTTTCTTGGATGAAGAAAATTATAGGTATCGGTAATGCCTTGGTAGATGCTTTGGTGCAAGTGGAGGGCGAGGAGATTCTCTCGGAGTTGGCTTTGCCTAAAGGATCTATGCAACTCATTGACACGTCCCGCTACATGGCGATTTCGCAACGCATGGAAGGCGTGGCGCGCAAGCGTGCCACGGGCGGCTCGGTGGGCAACGCCATTTTAGCCTTAGCCAATTTGGGGGCTTCGCCTGCGTTTATTGGCAAAATTGGAGGAGATGAGAACGGACGTTTCTATACCGACAATGCCATTGCCAAGGGCATCCGTCCGCTCTTGGTGCAGGACACGTTGCCAACAGGTGTTGCCAATGCTTTTGT
>JBHAFO010000148.1:0-2830 GCA_041856145.1 Alloprevotella sp. | reverse complement strand
ATATTATTATATAGCACTTTGAACCCTCTTTTTGCGCAGGCAGAAAGAGGGTTTATCTATGGAAAATCCCAAAAGTGGCGCAAGAAAGCGGTCATCTCAATATAATTTGCTTACTTTGCATAAACACTTTAATCACTTTGCCTCATGGGTAAAAAATCCTCTAATAAGCGACTCACGAAACGGGACATCCGTGCGTTGCTCCTTGCGTTCTTTGAAGAAAATCCAGATAGAGATTTCGGTATAAAATCCCTTTTTCAAGCCATTCGCGCCTCTACACATCCAGCGAAAATGCTGACCATCGACGTGCTCGGCGAATTGGTGGCAGACGATTATCTCACGGTGCAAGAAGGAAGTATCTACCGTTATGCGATTCGCTCGCAGGTGATGGAGGGAACGTTCCAGCGCAAGCGCAACGGACGGAATACGTTTACTCCCGACGATGGCGGCAAACCCATTCTCGTCTTTGAGCGCAACTCGCACCACGCCCTCGATGGCGACCGTGTGCGGGTCACTTTCTTGGCGCGCCGTCCAGGGCATGCCCGTGAGGCAGAGGTTACTGAAATTTTGGAACGCCAAAAGGACACTTTTGTAGGACGCCTGCAAGTGGAGAAAAGCTACGGCTTTCTCATCACCGAGAGCCGTTCGCTGGCGGTGGACATCTTTATTCCGAAAGACAAGCTCAAGGGCGGGAAGACGGGCGACAAGGCGATCGTGAAAATCACCGACTGGCCCGACGAAGCCAAAAGCCCCATCGGAAAAGTAGTCGATATTCTCGGTGCACAAGGTAACAACGACGCTGAAATGAATGCCATTTTAGCGGAATTCGGACTGCCCTACGAGTATCCCGAGAAGGTCGTGGCAGCAGCCAATGAGCTTACGGACGGCATCACGCCTGAGGAAATTGCCCGCCGTGAGGACTTCCGAGAAGTGACCACTTTCACCATCGACCCCCGAGATGCCAAGGACTTCGACGATGCCCTTTCTATCCGCCCGGCAGGGCGAGGCTTGTGGGAAGTGGGCGTGCACATTGCCGATGTGAGCCACTACGTTCACGAGGGCGACATCATCGACAAAGAAGCCGAGCGACGTGCCACGAGCATCTACCTCGTAGACCGCACAATCCCAATGCTCCCCGAACATCTTTGCAATGGCATTTGCTCCCTCCGCCCCAATGAGGAGAAACTGGCTTATTCCTGCATCTTCACCCTCAACGAAAAGGCGGAGATACAGAGGTGGCATTTGGCAAAGACGGTGATTCGGAGCGACCGCCGTTTCACGTATGAGGAGGCGCAGCACATTTTGGAGCGCCATGGCGAAGCATCGGAAGCCGACCTCGCTCTCCCTGGCGAACACCCAACCATTCTCCCCAAAGATGTCCCACGCGAGGGCGACTTTGCAGAGGAGATTATCACCCTTAACCGCTTGGCGAAGCAACTCCGTAGTCAGCGCTTTGCCAAGGGCAGTATCGGTTTCGACCGCCCAGAGGTGCGCTTTGAAATTGATGAGACCGGGCATCCAATCTCCACCTATATCAAGATTGCGAAAGACGCCAACAAACTTGTGGAAGAGTTCATGCTCTTGGCAAATCGTAGTGTGGCAGAACTGATCGGCAAGGTTGCCAAGGGCAAGAAGCCCAAAGTATTCATTTACCGTGTTCACGACGTGCCAGACCCAGAGAAGTTGGAAGGCTTGCGTGCCTTCGTGGCAAAGTTCGGTTATAAGCTGAAGACCGAAGGTTCAAAGACGGACGTGTCCAAGAGTCTGAACCATCTGCTCGATGAGGTGCACGGTCACGAAGAGCAAAGCGTGGTGGAAATGGTGGCGTTGCGTGCCATGATGAAAGCCAAGTACACGACCGAAAACATCGGTCACTATGGCTTGATGTTCCAACACTACACGCACTTTACATCGCCCATTCGCCGTTATCCCGACACACTTGTGCATCGCCTCTTAGCCCGCTATGCCGAGGGGGGGCGCAGTGTGATGAAAGGCAAGTACGAGGAACTTTGCGAACACGCCTCTGCCATGGAACAGTTGGCGTCCAATGCCGAGCGTGCCAGCATCAAGTACAAGCAGGTGGAGTTCATGGCAGACCGCCTTGGGCAAGAATTTGACGGGCGCATCAGTGGCATCACCGAATTTGGACTCTATGTCGAAGTGCTGGAGAATGGTTGTGAGGGCATGATTCCTCTCCGTGATTTGGCTGGCGACTATTACGAGTTCGACGACCGCAACTATTGCCTCGTTGGTCGTCGCCACCACAAGCGTTACACCTTGGGCGAACCCGTCCGCATCCGTGTGGCAAAAGCCAACCTCGAGCGCAAACTCTTGGACTTCGCCCTCGTCTCGGACGATAATCCTGCTCTCGCTCCCGTTCCAACCACCTCCAAGAAACCTAAGAACAAGAAGCGCAGACGCAGATAAAGCCCTTTTATCCCTCCGCTCAGGGAGAAATCCCCTGCAGAGTCTTCGCACAAAAGCTCTTAATTCTTCTTATCCCCATTGGCGCACCTGCATTTTTGCTTTGGTGCGCCAATCTTTTTGCCTCATTACGCCCAGATCTTAATTTTGAAGCGTCAGAATCTTGTCTTCCTGTGCCATTTTGGAAAATTCCTACCGAGAGGCATTGGGTTTGAAGGTTTAATCATTCTTCAATCTTATCCTTAAAAAATACTCCCTTGCCTATGCAAGACATTAGCGATGTTGAGATGGTCAGCTCGCGCCTCTCTGAAAGACCTGCAAGAGGGGGTGAGAGAGTTGTAGGAGCGAGAGAAAATTCTTATTTAAGGTTTTGCAACAACTCGATTTGCATTTGGGCAAAAGAAGTGTT
>JBHAFO010000147.1:0-3520 GCA_041856145.1 Alloprevotella sp. | reverse complement strand
TTGACGAAGAACTTATGGGACAACTCATTCGCTTCGTTTCCTCTCACGAGGTGGGGCATACCATCGGTTTGCGTCACAATTTCGGCTCGTCTTGGACTGTGCCTGTAGACAGTTTGCGCAACAAAGCTTGGGTCGAGAAGAACGGTCACACGCCAAGTATTATGGACTATGCGCGTTTCAACTTCGTGGCGCAACCCGAGGACGGCATTTCTCGTGAAGGCCTCTTCCCTCGCATTGGTGACTATGATAAGTGGGCAATTCAATGGGGCTATACTCCTATGTTCGATGCCTACGACGATGAAAGCGACTACTATGAGTTGCAGAAACTCATGGCAACTAAGGATTTGACGAGTAAGAGCCGCCTGTGGTTTGGAGATGGTGAGACACGCCGTTACGACCCACGCTGTCTATCTGAGGACTTGGGCGATGATGCCGTGAAGATGTCTCATTATGGTATCTTGAACCTCAAGCGTATCGTTCCCCAGCTTGAAGAGTGGAACTACTCTGCCAATGATATTAACAGCGATAACGTTCGTAGTGCCTACAGCAATCTCGTGGGACAATTCCGTCGCTACATTGGTCACGTATCTGCCAATATTGGTGGTTTTTACAACGACTACAAGACTGTGAGTCAACCTGGAGAAATCTATGGCAATGTTTCTAAGGAACACTCTTTGCGTGCACTCAATGCCCTCGATGAGATGGCGCTGAACGAACCTAAGTGGCTCATCAATGTGCCTTATATCAAACGTCTCACGCTTAAGCCTGAAGATGTGACAGCATCGATTGGAACATCGACGGTGCAACTCTTGATCAGTCGTGTGGGTATGCTCAATGAAACTTTCCCCGTTGCTGATTATATGCAAGAGTTGAGCACTCGCCTTTTCCGTGAGTTGGACAAGAGAGAGAATGTAAGCGGTTACCGTCGTCTGTTGCAAAACACTTTTGTTAGCGAACTGGCTACAAACTTGAAGGGCGATAAGCTCTCTGCCGACAACCGTGCTGCTATCCTCTTCACGCTCCGCAACTTGCAAACAAAGCTCAAGGCGAACGTGGCTGGCGATGCTACCACGAAGGCACACTACGCCTCTCTCGCTGACCAAATTGCCCGCGCTTTGGAAGTGAAGTAAGGGAAGATTGGACTCTTTACACCGCTCCGCCTTTCGTCAATACCTTATTGGCGAAAGGCGGAGCTTTCTTTGGCGGAAAAATAGTATCTTTGTGGAGATTACAGGCTAAATGATAGTAACAAAACTATGAAGATGAAAAAGCAGAAAACACGTGCAGAGCGTTGGCAAGAGGTGCTAGAGGGAATGATGTCCCTGTTAGTACTCTTCTTGATGCTTGCCGCCTCCGTGGTCTATGGGGGAAAACTCCTCGGGCACGATTTCAGTGCGCCTGCGAGTGATAGCACTGCCACTTTAATCGCGCCACAAACCGATGAGTTGCAGGCTTTGGGACTTGCCGATGCCACCTTGAAGCAAGAGGGAGCATCTCTGTGGCAAGCCACCTCGGCAGACGGCACAGAACTTGGCGCAATCGTGAGTACGGTAGAGCTTGGCAAAGATATTCAAGGCTATGCTGGTCCAACGCCACTCTATGTATATATAGGTACGGACAATAAGGTTAAAGCCATTGTGCCTTTGGCGAATGATGAAACGCCCGACTTCTTCGACGAAGCCAAGACCTTGCTCACGCAATGGGTGGGGACAGACGTTGCTGAAGCCGATACAAAAAAGGTGGATGCCGTGAGCGGTGCAACCTTCTCGAGCAAGGCGCTCATTGATAATGTGCGTCTGGCACTGAGCACCTACGCACAGTCGGACAGCGGTAGTAGCATCGGCGAGCCTGGCATTGGTTGGATGAAAGCCGTGGTGGCTATTGGCGTGATGATTTTTGGTGCATTCGTTCATCTGCGCCGCAAGGGCAAAAAGCGTTGGCGCATCGTTGCTCTTACGCTCAACGTCTTAGTACTTGGCTTCTGGACGGGACAGTTCATTTCCCTCGGCTTGCTCCGTAGCTGGGTGGCTAATGGTTTTGACTGGATCAACGTATTGCCCGCCTTGTTCATGCTCGTGCTGACCCTCGGCTTGGCATTCTTTGGACACAAGCAACACCATTGCACTTGGGCGTGCCCCTATGGTTCCATCCAAGACTTGGCTTACCGCCTGCCCCTCCCCAAGATAAAGGTAAAACCCAAGACGATGCAACAAATGCGCCGTCTGCGTCAAGGTATCCTACTGCTCTTGCTCTTCCTTGCCTGGATGGGTATCGGCATCGAAGGTATTTTGGAATACGAACCCTTCTCCGCCTTCCTCGTCACTGTGGCTGCGCCAGGCACACTCATTCTCGCAGGAGCATTCTTGGTCTTGAGTATGTTCGTGCCACAAGTGTGGTGCCGTGCCTTCTGCCCTGTGGGCGAAGTGTTGGAGCTTGCTTACGATATGCGCTCCTCGCAAGCGTCCAAGAAGAAACCAATTCCCGCCTCCAAACCCTCTTAATCCCCAACAGTTATGAACAAGTATAAAGTAGTTAGTATAGTCTTAGCCTTTGGGCTATTGGCATCATTGGTGCGCCTTTTCGTGCCAAAGGCTGAGAGTGCGACCGACAAACGCACAGCCGTTTTGGAGAATATCCTATCTCGCAAAAGTGTACGGGAGTACACGTCCGAGAAATTGCGCCGCGAGCAGCTCGATAGCTTGGTGCGCATGGGAATGGCAGCACCATCGAGTAAGGATATGCGCCCTTGGCAGTTCTACATTGTGGACGACCCTAAGCTCCTCCAAGCCCTTGGCGAAGCACATCCACATGGGAGCGTGGTGAAATTAGCACCTGCTGCCATTGTGGTTTGTGGCGACACGACTGTGACGGACGACGATGGCAATCCCTCCCGTGCTTGGGTAAACGATTGTTCGGCTGCCACGCAAAACATTCTCTTAGCTGCCGAAGCCATGGGATTAGGTGCAGTTTGGACTGCTGCCTGGCCCTACGAGAACACCATCAATGGCGTGCGTGAAGTCTTGGAGATGCCCGAAGGCATTATCCCGCTGGCTGTTGTTGCAGTAGGCTATCCCAAGGGCGAGCAGAAGCCCAAAGACAAATGGGACAAAGACTTGATACATTATAATAAGGCGTGGTAAGAAATAACGCCCTCTATTCACAACCCCACAGAAAGCGTATGGAATTCAATCTCCATACGCTTTCTTTTTGTCCAGATGTGCCAAGGGCTTGTTCTAAAAACGCTTACAAACTTATCTCCCCACGCCAAGATTTTTGGCTGTAGGCGTGAGAAAACTTTTCTCCCAGCGCATAGAAACTTTAGTTATCACCGATAATTATATAATTTGCACTGATAATTATATAGATTTCAGTGTAAACTATATAATTATCAGTGCAAATTATATAGTTATCAGTGGAAACTAAACTTTTCTTGCGCCTCCAGCTAAGTTTCTATACGCCTCCAGTCAAAAATATTAGCGCAGGGCTTGGATTTTCCCACCGCTAATAATTAACTTTGTGT
>JBHAFO010000146.1:0-2768 GCA_041856145.1 Alloprevotella sp. | reverse complement strand
CATCGGCGTCCGTATCGAACACCCCTCGCATCTCATTGACCAAATCCAGTATCACAACAAAAACGGCAGGGGCAAGTATCTGCCCGCCGCCGAGTATAGCTATGTGACCCAGGTGCAGGGACGTGGGGTTTACAGCTTCTGTATGTGTCCTGGTGGCACGGTTGTGCCTGCTGCGAGTGCGCCCGAAGAAGTCGTGGTCAATGGTATGAGTCCCAGCAACCGCGGGTCGGCGTGGAGCAACTCGGGCATGGTCGTTGAAACCCGCCCCGAAGACCTCAACACAGCCCTTGCCGATTTTCTCAAAAGCCACGACATCGATGGCAGAGCCTCGGGCGAGTTACGAATGATGCACTTCCTCCAAGCCCTTGAGCGGGACACTTGGATGCAAGGCGGTCGGACGCAGGTTGCACCCGCACAGCGGATGGACGACTTCGTGAACAATCGCCTTTCCTACGACCTCCCCCGCACCTCTTATACGCCTGGCGTTGTCTCTTCGCCCCTCCATTTTTGGATGCCCCGCTTCATTGCCTCCCGTTTGGCTGAGGGCTTCCGCATCTTTGGGCAAAAGAGCCGTGGTTATCTCACCAACGACGCCCTCCTCATCGCCTCCGAAACACGCACTTCATCGCCTGTTCGCATTGTACGCGACCGAGAAAGTCTCGTCTCCATCTCCACACCAGGACTTTACCCCTGTGGCGAGGGTGCAGGCTATGCGGGAGGTATCGTTTCTTCAGCCATCGATGGCGAACGATGTGCTGAGGCTGTGGCAAAATTCTTGGCACAATAAAGAGCTGTTCTGTTATTTATTACTACTTTTGCTCTCAAATAATTCCACTTATCACCTTATTTTCAGAAAAGATGAAACCAACTCTCTTCCTCCTCGCAGCAGGCATGGGTAGCCGTTACGGCGGTTTGAAACAATTAGACACCCTCGGCCCTCACGGTGAAACTATCATGGACTATTCAATCCACGATGCCATCGATGCAGGCTTCGGTAAGCTCGTGTTTGTGATCCGTAAAGACTTTGAAGACGACTTCCGTCGCATCGTTTTGGCAAAGTACGAAAGCAAAATTCCTTGCGAACTTGTGTTCCAAGCCTTGGATGCTCTGCCCGAGGGCTTCACTTGTCCTGAAGGCCGTGAGAAGCCTTGGGGAACGAACCATGCTGTGATGATGGGCGCAAGTGCCATCAAAGAGCCTTTCGCAGTGTTGAATTGCGACGACTTCTACGATCGCGATTCGTTCCGTGTGATGGGACAATTCTTGAGCAACCTTCCCGAGGGTTCAACAGGCAAGTATGCCATGGTGGGCTTCCGCGTGGGCAACACACTGTCGGAGAGTGGCACTGTTTCTCGAGGCGTTTGCGCCACGAATGATGAGGGCTTCCTCACCAGCGTAGTTGAGCGCACAAAGATTCAACGCTTTGATGGCGAAGTGAAGTACGAGGACGAGAATGGCGAATGGGTGGCAATTCCCGACACCACGCCCGTTTCGATGAACTTCTGGGGCTTCACGCCCGACTATTTCGCCCATTCGGTGGAATATTTCAAGAACTTCCTCAGCGATGAGAAGAACATCACCAACTTGAAGAGCGAGTTCTTCATTCCTTTGATGGTCGATCACCTCATTCAGACAGGTCAAGCCACTTGCCAAGTGCTTGATACAACGAGCAAATGGTTCGGTGTGACTTACCCCGAGGATCGTCCTGCCGTTGTGGAGAAGTTCCAAGCCCTCCACGATGCTGGCGCATACCCCGACAAGATGTTCTAAAAAATCGGGGTGCGATAGCACTTAGTTTTATCCCAATATCAAAAAGCCGTCCTTATGGAACAAACCGTTCCGTAAGGGCGGCTTTTTTGTGTGGAGTGCTTCTGAAAATTAGCGATGTAACTACTCTGTTGCGAATGATTGCGCCTGCCGCATCTACCCGAAAGCGTAGCCTGGCATCCAGCCCTTCGTCCTCTTCCAAGGGAGATAGTTGTGCTTCGAGTGCAGGCACAGTAAAAGAGGGGAGGCTTGAGATTTTTACTTTGATGCGCCAACATTTTTGTCTCGCAGGCTGGGATTTTCGTTTAGAGGCGGAGAAAAACTTTAGTTTGCACTGATAATTATATAGATATCAGTGTAAATTATATAATTATCAGTGCAAATTATATAGTTATCAGTGGAAACTAAACTTTTCTTGCGCCAGCAGACAAAAATTTAAGCCCTCCAGACAAATTTTCCTGCGCCTCTCAGCGAGAATGTTGGCGCAAGGAGATGTGTTTTGTGGTGTAGGGCAGGAGAGTTGTAGGAGTGGACAGACAGTGCGATGGTGTGAGGAGGGAGAGTTGTAGGTGCAAGAGGAGACGTTTTCTGGCGCAGAAAAGTGATAAATCCAGCGCTGAGAGACAAGTGTGCTGGCGTTGGAAGGCGAGAAGAAAGGCTTTGAGGGTGAAAATTTTGCGAAAATTGTAGTGCTTTATGGCGAAAGAGGTATATTTGCACCAGTAAAGCGGGCACTTTTTAGGAGATGCTGTTTTTTTTGCTAAGTCATAGAACACCATTCTCCTTGCCCGCAATGCGGACTAAGAACTTTATATGAGAGAATTTTTCACTTTTGTCGTCTTCCTCTTTGGACTTACTGTGTCGGGTGCAGAGCTGTCGGATAGCCTCGTAACGCCTGTAGATAGTATGGTAAAGGCGGTTACAGACAGTTTGCCTTCAGAACAGATTTCGACATTCGGCAAGAAGGTCGATAAATTCACCTCCTCACGTTTTTATCAGAT
>JBHAFO010000145.1:0-3013 GCA_041856145.1 Alloprevotella sp. | reverse complement strand
GCACTCGTCACTGGGTCTGTTGCCATAAAGACAGCACCAAAGGCAAATCCACCAAGCACAAGGTGCGTGTACCAAGGCAAGTTAGCTACATTTGTATCAGGACCTATCGTATTGAAAACAAAACCAATCAATGCGCCACCAACAAAGACGCTAACCATAATGCGCCATGAAGCAATACCTGTCCACAAAAGAATGATAGCACCAATGGCTATTGCTACAAAACTTGTTTCACCGATAGACCCAGGGATTGTACCAATCACAAAGTCCATAAAATCATAATGCCCAATACTACCTGCACTGGCTTCAGCCAAAGGAGTGGCCTTCGTGATTGCATCTGGGAGCGTATTGCCCAAACCGAACAAGCTATCCTTTGAGAGCCACACTGCATCGCCCGTCATCTTTCCAGGATAGGCAAAGAAGAGGAATGCACGTGCCACAAGAGCTGGATTAAAGATATTCATTCCCGTACCTCCATATACTTCTTTGGCAAAGATTACAGCAAAGGCAACCGCCAAAGCAAGCATCCACAAGGGACAATCAACAGGAACTATCATAGGAATGAGAATACCTGAAACCAAGTAGCCTTCGTGTACCTCTTCGTTCTTCCATTGCGCAACCACGAACTCAATGCCAAGTCCCACACCGTAAGACACTACAAGTTTGGGCAACATTACCATCAGTCCATAGAAGAACATTTCAAAGAAAGAGGCTGAAACGCCTGCAGCCATATAGTTTTGATAGCCAATATTGTACATACCAAACAAAAGTGCAGGCAGAAGCGCTATGATTACAAAGCTCATAATACGCTTTGAATCTATCGCATCGTGAATGCTTGCACCTACTTTAGAGGTTGTGTTTGGCACATAGAGGAAAGTCTCCAACGCATCGAAAGTAGAACGGAAAGCACCAAGCTTACCGCCTTCTTCGAAGTGGGGACGAATTTTGTCAAGTTGTTTTTTCAACATATCTTATTAGTAGTGCGCTTTGCCTTTATTAGCAAAGCAATTCAAACCTATCTGTTAAGCATTTTCTCTGCGAAGAATATCCAATCCTTCACGCACAATGCGCTGAAGGTCGAGCTTTGAAGAATCGACAAACTCTGCAACAGCGAAATCTTCTGGAGCTACCTCGTAAATACCCAAGGCTTCTTGACGGTCGATGTCGCCCGTAATAATTGCCTTAATCAAGTATCCAGCAAAAATATCCATTGGGAAAACACGGTCATATTCACCACTCATTATAATATGGCGTTCGCCTCCCTTGATACGACAATCCAAGTCGTATTTCTTATTCTTACCAAAGAGCCACGAGAGATAGCTACGACTGGTAGAGAATTCGCTGGTACGAGGCATTATCCAACCAAAGAGTTCGTTCACATCGTCGCCCTCAGGGATAACGCAAACCTCTGTGTTGAACGCACATAAATAGTCGTCCTTCTCTGCTTTTACACCTACGAGCGGATTACCATTTATAATACGTTGATGCTTGTCACTCTCCTTGATATTCTGTGCCAAGACAGTTTTCAAGGGCGCACCGATAAACGTTTCCACATAATGAGGAGTAGTCACTTGAGAACCTGCCACAGCAATGCGACGAGTAAGGTTTACTTGCCCTGTTCTTGCAAAGCGACCGAAGAAAATTACAGCTTCAGCACCCATTGTCCAAACTACTTCGCCCTTATTGATGGGAGAAACATGGTTGATATGCACTCCCACATTACCCGAAGGATTAGGTCCAGCGAAAACACTCACTTGTGCTTCGTGCATAGGAAGCAGATCTGTATTGATTTGCTCTGGACTAATCCCCACATGCACTTGTGCAATCTTTGCAAGCAAAGCGATACCAGCCTTAAAGTCTTCCTCTTGTTTTTCTGCTACATAAGAGAAATTGGCAGCCAAAGGCATTTTGCTAAAAGCTGATACGAAGATCGCTTTAGGCTGTTCTGTTGGTATAGCTACCACATCATAAGGACGCTGTTTGATAAAGGCAAAAAGACCACTCTTCAGCAGTGTATCTTTTACCTCCTCTGCCGTAGCATTCTCAGACAAACGGCTATAAGTTTCAAACTCCACAGCACTATTCGTTGCAATTTCTATGCGCAAGAGTTTGCGACGTTCACCACGAACAATAGCTTTGACAGTACCACTCACGGGCGCAACAACATTGACACGTCCCGTAGCTTTATCTACAAAAAGAGGGGTACCTGCTTTCACGCTATCGCCCTCCTTGACCAACAATCGAGGCGAGATACCCTCAAAGTTGTCTGGCACAACGGCATAGACATCCGAAAGAGGCAGACGCTCCAGCGTCTGTGCAGCTTCGCCCTTCAATCGAAGGTCAAGTCCTTTCTTGATCTTGTATAATGGATTCATTCTCGATTATAAATTTTTCCTCGCAAAGATATAAAAAAAGCTCGAAGTAGGCAACACTTCGAGCTTTTTGACGCCAGCAGTCTAAAGAATTGCATTTTCTAAGGAAAGCTTTTTTTGCCATCTTCCCTCAAAAAATACGCTTGATACTTTGATTATATATCGGAAAGTTGTACTTTCGTCACTCAATCAACTTTATTTTTCTATGTACCAAACTCTACTACGTTCGATCCTTATTCTTGCAATGGGCGCATTATCATTGGTTTTGATGGCAGATGATACAGCAACACAGCTTACCTCTCTCTCATTTAATGGCGTGCAGGCAAGTTACGACAACTTGTACAAAACTTATATGCTTCCCATTTCAACGGCTCATCGAGGCAAGGACAGTTATAAGGCAGCTATTCAATTCGTGACTTCAGATGCCAATGCAAAAGTCTACTTTGATGAGAAACTTGTTAGCTCTGGCGACAGTATTGTTTTCTCTGCTCCTATAGCAACGGGCAAACATACTGTTAGAGTCACAGCTAATGGAAGCGATGCATCTTACACCCTCGTAGGAAGTTTTCTTCCCGTGGTTCTTTTCACCACTTCTGATGGCATCAATAAGAACTATTATACCCCAGGAAGTATTCAAGTCATAG
>JBHAFO010000144.1:0-5132 GCA_041856145.1 Alloprevotella sp. | reverse complement strand
TAGGACTTACCATTGTTGCCTTCGGAACTTCGACACCCGAGTTTGCCGTTTCGCTCAGCTCTGCCCTCAAGGGCACAGCCGATATGGCGGTGGGAAATATCGTAGGTAGCAACATTTTCAATGCAATGTTTATCATTGGCATTGCTGCCCTCGTGCTCCCGATTACCACCACCCGCGCCATGGTCAAGAAGGACATTCCTTTTGCCATCGTGGCAAGCATCATTCTCTTGGCACTCTGCTATGACCGTAGCCTCTCCCGTTGGGACGCCATTATTCTGCTGGTGGTGCTATGCGTTTTTATGTATAATACCCTGCGTGCTGCCAAGGCTGGAAAGCTCGACGAGCAAGCTCCCGAGGTGCACACAATGGCAACGTGGAAAGCCATTGCTTGGTTCGCCGTTGGTTTGGGAGGTTTGGTTTATGGCAGTAATCTGTTCGTAGATGCGGCAACGAACATAGCCCGCACTTTGGGCATGAGCGATGCGGTGATTGGTCTGACCATCGTGGCAGGCGGAACGTCCCTCCCCGAGTTGGCAACCAGCGTTGTTGCTGCCCGAAAAGGCAATAGTGCCATTGCGATAGGCAATGTGGTGGGAAGCAATGTGCTGAACATTTTGATCATCCTCGGCTTGACGGGATTGATTTCGCCCATGGAAAATCTCCAAATCCAGCCTTTGGATTATGGTTTGATGCTCTTTAGCATGGTGCTCCTATGGCTTTTTTCGCACACGAAGTATCGCATCGAACGCTGGGAGGGTGCTTTGCTCGTGGTGCTATATGTCGCCTATACTGGTTATCTGATTGTGCAATAATTAGTTCTCCGCAAAAATGAATATCCTCTTTGTTTGTCTTGGCAACATCTGTCGCTCGCCTGGTGCAGAGGGCGTGATGCGCCAACTTGTGGCTGATGCTGGTCGCACAGCCGACATCCACATCGACTCAGCAGGCACGGCAGCCTATCATGTAGGCAAAGCTCCCGATGCACGAATGGTGCGTGCTGCCGAACGCAGGGGCTATGACATCAGTAAGTTGCGGGCGCGGCAGCTGGTCGTTGCCGACTTTGACCGTTTCGACCGCATCTTCGTGATGGACGATGCCAATTACGACAATGCTTGTCGCCTTGCTCCTACTCCTGAAGCCCAATCCAAGGTGGAGCGGTTGGCAACCTATGCCCGTCACCATAGCCTCGACCATGTGCCCGACCCCTACTATGGCGGTTCGGAAGGTTTTGAGCTGGTGCTCGACCTCTTGGAAGACGCCTGTACTGCCGTGTTGGAAACGCTGTAAAAGCACGCTGCGAAGAGCAAGGCACTCGCAAGGCAACGCCTTGAGGCAGTTATGCTGGCAAGTAGGGTCCTGACGCATTTTCAGAGAATGGTAAGCCTGATTGTTGGCAATAAATCTTGATCCGCAAAGGCCCAATCTCTCGTGAAAAGGCATATCGATCAACTCTCGCAAGGGTTTGTCTTTCGTCCGGATAAGCTGTTGAGGCGTTGGGATAGGGGAGCATCGTTTTGTGGAGCTTCATGTTTCGGTCGGATAGGCTTTTGGGAAAGTTGAAATAGGGACTCATCATATTCATAGCCCCTCAGCCCGAAGTCCCCTGTTTCCCTTGCCATTTTCAGACAAATCCAAACTGAATTGCCACTGCCCGAACTCTCTCCAAGTTCTTAAATTCAGTATCCGACTTTAGGATTTCGCAACATTTGCACTTGCATTTGGCGCTCGAAAGTATTATCTTTGCACTACCAGCAAGAGGGAAAAGGTTGATACAAGCCTTTTCCCTCTTGTTTTTCTATGGAAAATGCCCCGCCATGTGGCGCAACTTGAAAAACATTCCCCCGCCTCCCGCATTTTCTCCAAGCCTTCAAGAAAAATCTCCAAGCCCTCCCGTCACTTTTCCAAGCCTTCGCGGATTTACAGCAGGCGGGAAACGGAAAAACTGCCTGCCCTCGAAGGTTAATCTTTGTATAAGAAGCGTAAATCTTAGAGGGTCTGCAATTTCTTCTGCGAGAACGATAATCTTTACGCCGAGCGTATCGAATTCGATATATAATTCTTTCTCAAAGATTTGTATCTATATAAAGGGAATGTATTACCTTTGTAGGGCAGAATGTTCCCCTCATTTATGAGGATATTCATAGGCTGGGGGTAGACGATTGATTCGTAAACAATTCAATATAATATACATTTCACTTAATTCTTCACTTTCAAATGTGGTTAACTCAATCTTCTATTGGACGTAAGGTTGTGATGTCAGTGACCGGCTTGGCTCTGATTCTCTTTATGACCTTTCACGCCTGTATGAACGTGGTGGCAATCTTCTCGGGAGAAGCCTACAATGCAATCTGCGAGATGCTCGGTGCCAATTGGTATGCCATTGTGGCAACTGCTGGCTTGGGCGCATTGGTGGTGGCGCACTTCGTGTTCGCAATCATCCTCACACTGCAAAACCGTAAGGCACGTGGTGCGAGCCGTTATGCAGTGACTGATCGTCCTGAAATGGTCGAATGGTCGGCGCAAAACATGTTTGTACTCGGTGTGATCATCTGCTTGGGCATGTTGTTGCATTTGGGTCAATTCTGGCTCAATATGATGTATGCCGAAATCTTTAATGGTGGTTTCGCAATCTGCTACAACGATGTGTTGGCGCACGATGGCTATGAACTCATCAAGCGCACTTTCGACAACCCCATCAACGTGGTGTTGTATCTCGTGTGGTTCGTAGCGATTTGGTTCCATATGACCCACGGTATGTGGAGCGGTTTGCACACACTCGGTGCGAGCGGTAAGACTTGGTTCAGCCGTATCAAGTGCATCAGCTATGTGTACTCCACAATTATCATGGCACTCTTCGCCATCGTAGTTCTTTGGTTCGGTCTTGGCTGTGCCGAATAATTGAAACGAAAGGCATTCTCCTATCACTCAAATAGACATACGACAATGGCAACATTAGACTCCAAAATACCCGCTGGCCCTATTTCGGAAAAGTGGACCAACTATAAGGCGCACCAAAAGCTGGTGAACCCAAAGAACAAGCGTAAGCTCGACGTGATCGTTGTGGGCACTGGTTTGGCAGGTGCTTCTGCCGCCGCTTCTCTCGGCGAGATGGGCTTCAAGGTGAAGAACTTCTGTATTCAAGATTCACCCCGCCGTGCACACTCCATCGCTGCACAGGGCGGTATCAACGCTGCGAAGAATTATCAGAACGATGGCGACTCGGTTTATCGTCTCTTCTACGACACCGTGAAGGGTGGCGACTATCGTGCTCGTGAGGCGAACGTTTACCGCCTTGCAGAGGTGAGCAATAGCATCATTGACCAATGTGTGGCACAAGGCGTTCCTTTCGCCCGCGAATATGGTGGCACACTCGCCAACCGCTCTTTCGGTGGTGCACAGGTGAGCCGTACTTTCTACGCCAAGGGGCAGACTGGTCAGCAGCTCCTCCTCGGTGCTTACTCTGCCTTGATGTGCCAAGTACACGCAGGTCAGGTGGAACTTTATACCCGCTACGAAATGCTCGACGTGGTGATCATCGAGGGTCGTGCCCGTGGTATCATCGCTCGCAACCTCGTGACAGGTAACATCGAACGCTTCTCTGCTCACGCAGTGGTGCTCGGCACAGGTGGTTATGGTAACACTTATTTCCTCTCCACCAATGCCATGGGTTGTAATTGCTCGGCTGCCATTGCAGCTTACCGCAAGGGCGCATATTTTGCCAACCCTGCTTACGTGCAGATCCACCCCACTTGTATCCCCGTTCACGGCGACAAGCAGTCAAAGCTCACGCTGATGTCTGAGTCGCTCCGCAACGATGGTCGCATCTGGGTGCCTAAGAAGCTCGAAGACGCAAAGCGCCTGCAAGCTGGCGAGATACAGGGACGTGACATTCCAGAGGAAGATCGTGACTATTACCTCGAGCGCCGTTATCCCGCCTTCGGCAACCTCGTTCCTCGTGACGTGGCATCTCGTGCCGCTAAGGAGCGTTGCGACAAGGGCTACGGCGTGAACAACACCGGTCTTGCCGTATTCCTCGATTTCTCCCAAGCCATCGAGATTTTCGGTAAGAAGGAGATCGAAGCCCGCTACGGCAACCTCTTCGATATGTATGAGGAAATCACAGACGAAAGTCCATACGAAACGCCAATGATGATATACCCCGCGATCCACTACACTATGGGTGGTCTTTGGGTAGACTACGAGCTTTCGACCAACATCCCCGGCCTCTTCGCCATCGGTGAAGCCAACTTCTCCGACCACGGTGCGAACCGTCTTGGTGCATCAGCTTTGATGCAAGGTTTGGCAGACGGCTATTTCGTGCTCCCTTATACGATTCAAAATTATTTGAGCGACCAGATCACAGTTCCCCGCTTCTCAACAGATCTCCCCGAGTTCGTGGAGGCTGAAAATGCTGTGAAGGCGCGCATCGAACGCCTCTTGAACATCAAGGGCAAACGTTCCGTGGATTCTATCCACAAGGAACTTGGTCGCGTGATGTGGGACTTCGTAGGTATGGGACGCACTGCCGAAGGTTTGAAGGAGGGTATCCAGCGCATTCAACAAATCCGTAAGGATTTCTACGAACAACTCTTCGTGCCACAAATCGAAGGTGTGAACGTAGAACTTGAAAAGGCAATCCGTCTTGAAGACTTCATTCTCATGGGCGAACTCATGGCGCACGACGCACTCAACCGCAACGAATCTTGTGGTGGTCACTTCCGTGAAGAATATCAGACCGAGGAAGGCGAAGCCAAGCGCGACGATGAAAACTACTTCTACGTAGGTTGCTGGGAGTATCAAGGTAGCGACGACGCTGCCCCCGCCTTCTACAAGGAAACCCTCGAGTACGAAGCAATCAAGGTTCAGACCCGTAACTATAAGAGCTAAACAGCTCCATCATTCTGCTCTTCGGGGCTGAGGCAATCGCCAAAGCCCCACGAGCAACTCATGGACATAGTTCAACTTACATTCAAGACAACATCATGGCTAAGAATATCAGCTTTACAATAAGATATTGGAAACAGAATGGTCCAAAGGATGCGGGTCGCTTCGACGAGCGTCGAATGACAGACATCCCCGACGACACTTCGTTCCTCGAAATGCTCGACATCCTCAATGAACAACTCATCGAG
>JBHAFO010000143.1:0-3707 GCA_041856145.1 Alloprevotella sp. | reverse complement strand
GCCCATCAAAGGTATCCTCGTAGGACTTCAGCCTGCGGGAGACGATTCGGCTTTCACCACACGCCCTTTCCTTCGCACGGCACGCACAGACGGCAATGGACGATTCTCGATCAAAGGCGTTGCGCCTGGTGAGTATGACATCTATGCCCTCAATGATATAGATGGCGACTTCAAGTTTTCGCAAAAGGGAGAGATGATCGCCTGGGGGCGCAAACCCATCATACCATCGTCCTATCAGGATGTACATCGAGATACCGTGTGGCGCGACACTGCTACCATCGACAGTATTCGCATCACTCCTTTCACCCATTTCACGCCCGACGATCTCGTTCTGCTGGCTTTCAAGGAAGCCAATCAACCCCGCCATTTTTTGAAGGCTGTGCGTGATGTGCCAGAATACTTCCGTACTTATTTCACAGCCCCCTCCACCCATGTTCCCACCATCCGTGGCTTGAATTTCGATGCCACCGATGCCTTTATCGAAGACCGTTCCAAAGGGAATGACACTATCACTTATTGGATTCGCCAAGCCGAGGTGTGGAAACGGGACAGCTTGCAATTAGTATACACCTACGAGGACTACCTCGACTCCACGAAAACCCTGCGCTTCGTGTCCGATACCTTGACCCTCGTGCCACGGCTGACGAATGCTCGCCGTGCCAAGATGGAGGAAAAGGCTAAGGAGGAATTTGAAAAAGCCCGTGAGAAGCGCCACAAGAAAGGCGACTTCTCGCAGGAAACGATGCCTGCCACGCCTTTGGAAGTCAAGCGTAATATTAGCGGTCGTCCCTCGCCAACGGACAATCCTACCTTCACGTTGGGCGAACCTGCGGAACATTTCGACACCGCAGGCATTCATCTGTTGTTAATGGTCGATTCCACGACTGTCGAAGCCCCCTTCCGGCTGGAGCGATCGCCGTATAATCATGAGGAATTTACCCTCTATGCCGAATGGCGATCAGGGCAAAAATATACGCTACGAATAGACTCAGCTGCTATCCGCAGTATCTATGGTAAGGTCAATAACCCCAGTTCACAGCAGTTCACCATCGCTACGGTCGATGACTATGGTGCAATCTTCGTGTCGCTCGCTGGCACAGACGGCAAAGCCGTGGTGCAACTCTTGCAAAGCGGGAAAGTCGTGGCACAAGAGAAAGAGAAAAACCGCCAAGCCGATTTCTTTTACGTCAAGCCTGGCAATTATCATCTGCGCCTATTCATAGACACGAATGGCAACGGTGTTTGGGACACTGGCGACTATGCCACCAAGACTTCGCCCGAGGAGGTGTTTTATTTCCCCACGGCATTTGACGTGCGTGCAGGCTGGGATGTGGAACAGACCTTTGCCATTGACCGCAACAGCTTAGCCACCCAAAAGCCCCGCGACCTCGTGAAGCAAAAAGACGATAAGCGGAAAGTGTCTGCCCATCAGCGCAACATTGAACGAATGAGGAACAAGTAATCTCACCGCCCATAGTTTTGGATTCAACCAGCCTCCTCATTTACGTTGTAGGAACGCTCGGGCTGAATGTCTGCGATAGTGATTTATTACCGATAGTATTATGGATCTTTGCAGATGCGTGATGTGCAATCGTGGGCAGTCAGTTTTCCTATCAGATAGGCATTTCTTGGAAAAGTAATAGTGCGAATCATTATTGCGGACGCACCGACCGTGCCTCCCTGCAATCCTAACTTGTTTTAACCCCTATACATTATATATATTATATGCTCCCCGAAATCGTATTTGCAACCAACAACGCTCATAAGCTGTCTGAAATTCGTGCTATCCTCAAGGACCATTTTCACGTGCGTAGCTTGGCGGACATCGGTTGTCACGACGACATTCCCGAAACAGGCGACACGCTCGAAGAGAATGCCTTGATTAAAGCCCGTTATGTAGCAGAGCGGTTTGGCATCTCCTGCTTTGCGGACGATACAGGCTTGGAGGTCGAAGCCCTCGGAGGTCGCCCGGGTGTTCACACAGCCCGCTACGCCTTTCCCGACCGCTACGACGCTGAAGCCAATACGACAAAATTGCTCGAAGAAATGGCTGATAAATCCAACCGCAAGGCACGATTTCGCACCATTGTGGCGTTAATAGATAAAGCGGGCGAACATCTCTTTGAAGGAGTTGTGGAGGGAGCAATCACGCCAGAGCGTCGTGGCGACAAAGGTTTTGGCTATGACCCTGTTTTCATTCCCGAAGACAAGGGACTGACCTTTGCCGAGCTGGGTGTAGAGGTCAAGAACGAAATTTCGCACCGTGCCCGTGCCGTGCAAAAGTTAGTTGCCTTCTTGAGCCAAGGTTAAAACGGCATTCTCACCGCATCCGCTCAAGGCATGTGCTACTCTTGGAGAATCGTTCTGCGTGTAAATAGAAAATGCCAACAAAGAAAGATGTTTCTCCATGCGCTCGAGAAAATTCTTGATACGCCTCCAGGAGTTTCTTTATTCGCCACTTGTGAAACGCCCAATATAAGGGAATTATAAAAGCCTCTCAGCAAAGATGAATTTCAAGCAAAGTTTTCAAGTCGTGTCATACTTTCGGCACGTTTTTCTCCTCCTCCTCGTTCTCTTAGGAGGGAGACTTTCGACTTCAGCCGAGAGCGTCGGCACTTGGACAGCACACCTGTCGTACCACACAGCCACGCAAGCCATTGCGGTGGAGAATAAAGTTTATGCGCTCTACGGAGAGAATTTCCTGACTTATAACACCACTGACACGGAGGTGCGCCGCTATGCCAAGAGTGATGGCATGGCAGGAAAAAAAGTGTTGCAGATGGGCTATAGTTCCACTGCCAACCGTATCGTCTTGGTATATGGCAACGGTATGCTCGACCTCTTCGATCCTGAAACAGAAACCTTCACCACGCTCACTTTCTTAGCCAATGACTTGACCACGACGGGTGCGCCTTCGTCGATGGAGGTGTCGGGCGACTACGCCACCATTGTGACTGCCAACGGGGTCGCTGTCTTTAATGTGAAACGTATGGAGATCCGAGGCTATTATCCCCGCACGGTGGCTACTGTGTCGGCTGTGGTCAATGACGGAGTGCTGTATATTGCCGCAAGTAGCGGTATCGTGGCAGGAAAGCTCACGGACAATCTTTACGATAACACACGTTGGACAACCGTAGGTACGCTCTCTGCGACCCGCTTAGTGCCATTCGGAGGGAGTGTCTATGCCCTTACGAGTGGCAATGGTCTATGGCAGTTGTCAGGAACAGCAGGGGCAGTGCTCTCAACCGTTCAGCAAATTGCGACAACCACCTATACAAAAGCCACTGTGAATGGTTCAACGGCAACGCTTGCATCGCCCTCTGAAGTAGCAGTGTATAGTGCCTCTGTAACCACCTTGCCCGCTGTGTCCTACACTTGGAGCAATGCGTGGAACGATGTAGCACGCACGGCAGACGGCACGTTCTATGCCGCCGAAACTGCGACTGGACTTGTGGCTTATGCCTCGTCCAACGCCACGCTGAAAGCCCTTGGAACAGCCATTGGAGGCTATGGGCCGATTCGCGACTTGGGAGGTTATCTCAACTTTGTAGGCAATCGCTTGTTGGTAGCAGGCGGTTTGTTCGAACCCTACTTCAGCGTGCGTTTCCCCGGGACGGCAATGTATTTGGAGAATAACAAATGGACATTCTTCGATGATACTTACAGTGTTTATCCCAGCTTCACTTCGATAGTCCAAGACCCTTTGG
>JBHAFO010000142.1:0-5282 GCA_041856145.1 Alloprevotella sp. | reverse complement strand
TTCATCAAGAAACATTCTCCTTTCGTGGTGCATCAAGCTATTGAGGATTACCTCAATGAGCTGATTAAAACCATCAGAGTTACTTGTTGCTTTGAGGATAAATTCCGAAATTTGTTCACGTGTAAGTTCCATTATTCTGTCGATTTTTAGTTCCAACCTCTAAGATACGAATTTTGGAGCTTACACACTTTTTAGGGACACTACCATCGTCATCCGTCTTTAGGCTTTTGCAACAACTGCACTTGCATTTGGGAGATAAAAGTATTATCTTTGTAATAAGACAAAGGGATAGTGGCTATTATTGAGCCATTATCCCTTATTTTTGCTCCCAAATAACCTAAGATATAGCGCAACTTGAATTTTCTTCCCCCGCCTCCCGTAATTTCTCCAAGCCTTGAAAGTTTTACACCAAGCCGTCGTCAGAAAACTCCGAGCCTCGAGAACCTTAATATTGGTATAAAAAACTTTCCGTTCAGCCAAGCGAGCAATGCCAAGCGGCGCAGTGCTTAGGCTATGCCGTGGCGCAGGAAAGACCTGCAGAGAGCAAAGTCTACATCTGAGGTGCAACAAATCGGTTAGTGTTGATACTAAACAATGAAATGCCCAGCTCAAGTGTCCCAGCATCGTCCGCAAAATGTTTAGTAGATTCATATTCAAAAATAGGCAAAGAGGTGGAACAATTCCAGTTCCTCCCAACGAAGGAAGCCCATAAAAAAAGCCCCACAGCATCTCCCAAAAGAGGGCGATACTGTGGGTGCAACATTATCAATCTACAATTCTCTTCTCTCTCGATAAAGGCAAAGGAAAAATCAAAGCGTTCAACACTTCTTTTTGCAACCTCTGCTTTGCAAAAATAAGCATCTAAATTTAATTAGCCAAGCCTTTTATCAAAAAAAATACACTTCAACAGTTGCCTAAAAAGTTGTACCTTTGTAAACATGATGCAGAATGACAGAGATGAAGCAATTCAAATAAAAGGTGCGAGGGTCAATAATCTGAAGAACATTGACTTAGATATTCCTCGCAACCAGCTTGTTGTGATCACGGGTTTGAGCGGATCTGGTAAGTCGTCCTTGGCTTTCGACACCCTCTATGCCGAGGGACAACGTCGCTATGTGGAAAGCCTTTCGGCATACGCCCGTCAATTTTTGGGACGGATGAATAAGCCCGAATGCGACTATATCAAGGGACTACCACCTGCCATTGCCATTGAACAGAAGGTAACCACCCGAAATTCTCGCTCCACGGTGGCAACAAGCACGGAGATTTACGATTATTTGCGCCTGCTCTTTGCCCGCATCGGTCGCACCTATTCGCCCGTGAGCGGTGCGGAGGTGCGCCGTCATTCTGTTGATGATGTGGTGGAAACAGCCTTGCGCTATGGCGTTGGCACGCGCTTCACGGTGCTTGCCCCCTTCCGCCAGCGCAACGACCGAACCGTCGATGAAGCCCTTGATATTTATGTGCAACAAGGCATCACCCGCGTGGACATCGATGGGGAGATGGTGCAGATCGAAGACCTCTTGCAGGACAACGACCGTATGGAGGCTTTCCGAAGCAAGGAGAAGCCTCTGCATTTGCTCATTGACCGCTTGGAAGTGAGCGACGACAAGACATTCCGTAACCGCCTTGCCGATAGTGTTCAGACCGCCTTTTTCGAGGGCGACGGCGAATGCGTGTTGCGTATCTATCCCTCTCGGGTGATGGAGTTTTTCAGTATCCGCTTCGAGGCGGACGGCATCACCTTTTCCGAACCCTCCGACCAACTTTTCTCGTTCAACTCTCCACTCGGAGCTTGCCCCGTCTGCGAAGGACATGGCAAGGCGATTGGTATTTCCGAGAATTTGGTTATTCCCAATCCCGACCTCTCCGTGGCAGAGGGCGCAGTAGCCTTGTGGAAGGGAATGACCATGGGACAGTGGAAACAGATGTTTGAACAGCGGTCGGGAGAACGGGGTTTTCCGCTTTATAAGCCTTACAACCAACTCACGAAGGAGGAAAAAAACTGGTTGTGGAATGGCGATGAGGCGGAGCGACAATTGCCCGACAACGAGCAAGTGAGCATCAACGCCTGTGTGCGTGACCTCGAACGCCATCAGTATAAAGTGCAATTCCGTGTGCTACTTTCTCGCTATAAGGAAAAGACGCTCTGCCCCGCCTGCCGTGGACAGCGCTTGCGCCCCGAGGCTTTGTATGTGAAAGTGGCAGGGCGCACGATTGCCGAGATTTGCGAAGGCACTGTGAGCGAACTCACAGAATGGTTCGACCGCATCGATCTTTCGGAGCACGATACCAAAGTGGCAGTGCGCCTCCTCACAGAAATTCGCTCCCGCCTCCGCTTCCTCAATGAAGTGGGTTTAGGCTATTTGACCCTTTCACGCACCTCTTCCACCTTGTCGGGTGGTGAGAGTCAGCGCATCAATTTGGCAACATCTCTCGGCTCGTCGCTCGTAGGCTCACTCTACATTTTGGACGAACCCTCCATCGGACTGCATTCCCGCGATACCGACCGCTTGATTGGCGTGCTGAAACAGCTCCGCGACTTGGGCAATACAGTCATCATCGTGGAACACGACGAGGACATCATTCGCCAAGCCGACTATCTCATCGACATTGGACCTGAAGCGGGACGCTTGGGTGGAGAGGTGATGTTTGCTGGCAATTACAAAGAAGCGATGGCAACGAAGCAGACTGCCAAGAGCCATACGCTGAACTATCTTTTGGGGCACGAAACCATTGAAGTGCCAAGCACACGCCGGGTATGGAACCGATCCATCACTCTGCGTGGCGTGCGTCAGAACAATTTGAAAGGCATTGATGCCCAATTTCCGCTGAACGTAATGACTGTGGTCACGGGCGTTTCTGGTTCTGGAAAGAGTACGCTTGTTTCCAGCGTTTTATACCCCATTCTCAAGGCGAAGATCAACAATGAGAATATCAACACCAGAGATATTATAGCCATCGAGGGCGACTATGCCGACTTGTCGCATATTGAATACGTGGATCAGAACCCGATTGGCAAAAGCTCGCGTTCCAATCCTGTGACCTATGTGGGTGCATATGACGAGATCCGTAGCCTCATGTCGGGACAGTCTGCCACGCAACGCCTCCACCTCCCTCCCTCTCATTTCTCGTTCAACACCACGGGCGGGCGGTGCGAAGAGTGCAAAGGAGAGGGCATCGTCCGCATCCCCATGCAGTTCATGGCAGACTTGGAACTCACCTGCGAAGCCTGCAACGGCAAACGCTTTGGGCGCGAGGTGTTAGAAGTGAAATTCCACGGCAAGAATATCTACGATCTCTTGGAAATGACCATCGACCAAGCGATAGAGTTTTTCAAGGAACACCAATGCCGAAAGGTGGTGCAACTCCTGCAACCCCTTCAAGATGTGGGCTTGGGTTATATCAAGCTCGGACAAAGTTCTTCCACCCTCTCTGGTGGCGAAAATCAGCGCGTGAAACTGGCTTATTTCCTCGGGAAAAATTACAACACGCCCACCCTTTTCATCTTTGACGAACCCACCACGGGCTTGCACTTCCACGACATCAACAAACTCCTCCGTGCTTTCAACGCCCTCATTGAGCGTGGCCACACCGTACTTGTGATTGAACACAACATGGACGTGATTAAGATGGCTGACCATATCATCGACCTCGGACCAGATGGCGGGCGAGGCGGTGGACAAATCATTGCCACGGGAACGCCCGAGGACATTGTCCGAAATGGTAAGGGACACACGGCGAAGTTCTTGAAAGAGAAATTATGACCCTCTCCGAAGCCTATTCTTGGGCGGCTCATCGCTGTGCTTTGCGGGAGCTTTGCCCTTTCGACATCGAACAGAAACTCCGCCAGCGGGACACGGCGGAGAAGGACATTGCGGCAGTGATTGCCCGACTCATAGACGAGAAATTTATCGACACACAGCGGTATGCCATCGCCTTTGTGCGTGATAAAATCAGGTTCGACCATTGGGGGCGACAAAAGGTTGCCTATGCCTTGCGAATGAAAGACATCTCCGAGCGAGAAATTCGCAAAGCCTTGAAAGAAATCGACGAGGAGGAATACCTCTCCATACTCCAGCAAATTCTCAGATCGAAACAGCGCACCGTGCGGGGCAAGAACGATTGGGATTGTCGCCAAAAGGTTGCCGCCTTTGCCCAGCGCAGAGGTTTTGAACTCGATCTCGTCTTCGACCTCTTGGACAAAACTGACGATTGACAGCACAAACGCACCGACAGCCATTTCCTCAACAAACGAGATGCCTCGTTCTGAGAAAATAGCTGTCGGTGCGTTGTTACGCTATTATTTGCAGAACATCTGCGAGCGATTACAGCACGCCCAAAGAGAGGTAACGCTCGCCCGTATCGGGGAGGAAAGCCACGATGAGCTTGCCTGCATTTTCAGGACGCTGTGCCTCTTGGATTGCCACATGAAGGGCTGCGCCCGAGGAGATGCCAACGAGCAAACCCTCCTTGCGGGCAATGAGTTGGGCTGTAGCAATGGCATCTTCGTCAGTGACCGTCACAATGGCATCTACCACATCACGGTTGAAATTCTTGGGTTCAAAACCTGCGCCAATGCCTTGGATCTTGTGCTTTCCTGGCTCACCGCCACTTAACACGGGCGAGGCAGCAGGCTCAACTGCCACTGTGCGAATGGCTGGATTGTGCGCCTTCAACGCCTTGCCAACGCCACTGATAGTGCCACCAGTGCCAACACCTGCTACAAAAACGGCTACTTCGCCATCTGTGTCGTCCCAAATTTCTTCGCCCGTGGTCAGGACGTGTTTTTCGGGGTTGGCAGCGTTATCAAACTGCCCGAGGATGATTGCCCCCTCTGTCGCATCACGCAATTCTTCCGCCTTACGGAGTGCACCCTTCATTCCCTCTGTGCCAGGTGTCAGCACCAATTCTGCACCATAGGCTGAAAGGAGTTTGCGACGTTCCTCCGTCATTGTTTCGGGCATCACCAAAATGGCACGATAACCTTTCACAGCTGCCACCAACGAAAGTCCAACGCCTGTGTTACCGCTGGTTGCTTCAATAATAGTTCCACCCGGACGGAGCAGTCCACGGGCTTCGGCATCTTCAATCATTGCTAATGCCACACGGTCTTTCACACTTCCGCCGGGATTTGTGCGCTCAATTTTCGCCACCAAACGGGCTGGAAGTGCCAAGGATTGGGTGATATTGGAAAGTTCCACCAAAGGCGTTTTGCCAATGAGTGCCAAGGCATTTGGATAAATCTTAGTCATCGTCTTAATCATTTAGTAAGTACATAG
>JBHAFO010000141.1:0-7192 GCA_041856145.1 Alloprevotella sp. | reverse complement strand
TCAATCTCATTCCTGCGGGTGGAAAACTGTGTAGCTTCGATTGCATTTATTGCGAATGCGGTTTCAACGAAGGCAACACACCTCGCACGCCTCGCCCCAAGCGGGAAGCCGTGGCAGAAGCCTTGGAGCAACAACTTCAAACGATGCTGGCAGAAGGGCGTTTGCCCGATGTGATCACTTTTGCAGGCAATGGTGAACCAACGATGCACCCACAATTTCCAGGCATCATCGACGACACGCTCCGCTTGCGGAACAAGTATTGCCCCGAAGCACGGGTGGCTGTGCTTTCCAACGCCTTTCACTGCGAACGCCCTACGGTGCGAGAGGCTTTGCTAAAGGTGGACGATGCCATTCTGAAGCTCGATACCGTGGACGAAGACTATATCCGACGCATCGACCGCCCCACTCGGCATTACGATGTGCAGGAGATTATTAACAATCTCACGGCATTTGAGGGAAAGGCGTGCATTCAAACAATGTTCATGAAGGGTACGGCGACTGACGGTCAGAGCGTGGACAACACCTCGGACAGCTACGTGTTGCCTTGGATTGAGGCTTTGCACAAAATTCGTCCGCGCCGTGTGATGATTTATACCATTGAGCGAGAAACGCCCACGCAGGGTTTGCTCAAAGCCACGCCCGAAGAGCTTGACCGCATTGCCGACCTCTTGCGCCAAGAGGGCTTTGACACCGAAGTATCGTACTAAAGAAACGCACGAGATGAACGCTTTTACCACGAAGGTGCAACAGACCATTCTTCGCCACGACCTCTTGGAGAGTGGCGAGGCAGTGGTTGTGGCATTAAGTGGCGGGGCTGATTCTGTCGCCCTGCTCTTGGTGTTGGCAGAATTAGGCTACAAGGTGGAAGCGGCACACTGCAATTTTCATCTCCGAGGCGAGGCGTCGGAGGCGGATATGGCATTTGTGGAAACGCTCTGCGCACACCACAACATCCGCCTGCATCTCCAGCATTTCGACACACGCAACTACGCCCAAGAAAAGGGCATCAGCATCGAAATGGCAGCCCGTGAGTTGCGCTACGAATGGTTTGCCACTTTCGGTCGTCCCATTGCGGTGGGTCACCACAGCGAGGACAATGCCGAAACGCTCTTGCTCAATCTTTGCCGAGGTTCTGGCTTGGCAGGACTGGCAGGGATGCGCCATCGGAATGGGCAGGTTGTACGCCCGCTCTTGGACTGTCGGCGCGAGGAAATCGAAGATTATTTGGCAACGAAGCACGCCACGTTTTGCACCGACGCTACGAATTTCGACACACAATATCGGCGTAACAAAATTCGGCAAGAGGTCATTCCCCTACTTGCCGAATTGAATCCCGACATCGCCTTGACCTTGCACGAAACAGCCCTCCGCCTGCGAGAGGTGGAAGCGATCTATCGCCTCGGACTATCGCAATTACACCACAGTCTTGTGGAAAATCTCCCCGATGGTTTCCGCATCAGTTTCGATGCACTGAGCAAAGCCCCAGCCCCTGCCACTTTGCTCCACGAATGGCTGTCGCCCTTAGGCTTTGTGGGCGAGGCGCAGCTCCTAACGGCTTCGGTGGGCGCACTCCTTGAGAGCAAAACCCACCTTGCAACCCGCACAAACAACGCGATTGAGGTGCGCCAACGACCGCAACCCGATCTTTCGTTGCAGAGTCTGCGCATCCAGCCTTTGCGCCGAGCCGACTTGACAGAAATTCCAAAGGACAAAGCCATTGCCTGCTTGGATGCCGACAAAATTCGTGGCACGCTCCATTTGCGATTGCCGCAAGAAGGCGACCGTCTGCGCCCCTTTGGTATGCGAGGTAGCCAACTCGTGAGCGATTTCCTCACCAACCGCCATTTCTCACGCATCGACAAATTGGCTGTGCGTCTGCTCTGTGATGACGAGGGTATCCTCTGGATTGTTGGCGAGCGCATCGCACAGCGTGGGGCTATTACTCCCGAAACACAAAACGTTCTACTTATTGAAACTCCCTCCGTATGAACTTCAAACTCCTCCCTCTCTTCGCCCTTCTCGGACTCACCTCTTGTGGCGACGACCGCTCTGGCGAGCAACCCTTTGCACCCACAGTGGAAACAGGTACAGCGAGCGTGGTATCTTCAACCGTGACCCTTGCAGGCACGGTGCTTTCCTCGCCCAACAGCACGCTCACAGCTTGCGGTTTCGTCTATGGCACGAGCAACTCCTCGCTCACCTCAAAAGGCGAAGTGGCAACACCTGCCACGGTTTTCTCCCTCGCCATCGACACGCTCTCCGCGGGCACATATTATTATAGTGCTTACGCCACCAACGGTATGGGCACTTCTTATGGCGACACCCTCAGCTTCGTTATTCCCTAAACCCTCCCAAACAGATTGCAGGCGCAAGAAGAGATTTCTTCTTGCGCCTGCAATCTGTTTATAGGTGTCAGTCCCTCGGACCTCGACCGCCTCCGAAGCCACCGCCACGCCCCTCGAACGAACGGCGCATCTGCTGTTGTTCCTCTTGGCGGGCGCTACTTCCCTTTCCGCCAATAATGTTTAGCTTATACACGAAGCGCACAAGGAAATAGGAGTTGATAGCATTCGTCCACGTGTCACTGCGCATCGTTGCATTAAGTACCCGACTGAGGTTGCTCTGCTGGCGCAGCAAATCGTAGAACTGCAAGCTGATCGTTGCCTTTCCTGCGAGGAAAGTTTGGGAGAGTTGCGCATTCCAGAGCAACTCGTTCGTGTTCATCGCAGCTGAAGAATAGCCACGGCGAGAGCTCATGCGGATGTCGGTCGAAAGACTCATACCCCAAGAGAAATTGAAGTTCCCCGAAGCCCCATAGGAGAAGTTCCAAGTGTCCATATTGGCAGTGCTCACCATCGTTGCCCGCGCATGCTGATAGCGCACGGCAGTGTTGAGAGACACGTCGAACCAACTACTGCGATACGTAAGGTCTAATGCCTCCCGCACAGCAAAGGTGCGCGTGGTGTTCTTCGTAGAGGGATAAGCATCGAACAAGGCATTGAGGGCATCGGCTGTGAGCACAACGGGAGCAGTCATAGCCGAGTTGGTCGTGCTGATATAACCCACGGCGTTATTATAGCTCAAGTTCGTATTCGTCGATACGTTGAAATTCTGCGCATAGCCCAAGGAACGGTTGAAGAGGAAGTGTCCCCGTGCGTTCCAGTTGCCCGAGATGTTCTCAGGGCGAGAGTAGCGTACACCCGTTGTGGCATCGTAGAGAATCTGACTGCTCACAGAGTTGGACGTTTGTTCGCCCTCCAAACTCGCACTGATATTCTGCTGATAATTCTCGGTGGTCGAAGTTTCAAACTCGGCACGCAAGGAATTTGTCCACGAAGGCTTCAAGCCCGCATTACCCATGGAGATATTCAGCGGGTCGTCGCTATTGACCACATTCAGAAGGTTCGTCATCGAAGGTTGCGACGCACGACCACGATATTCCACATTCAGTCTGGTCGATTTGGAGAACTGCCAGCGCAAACGCACATTGGGCGAGATATAGAAAATGTTGCGGGTAATGGTTGTGTCTATCTGTGCGGGACGATTGTAGTCGAGCACTGTGCGCTGCGGATTGAACTCCAGTCCTGCGTTGAAGCGGATGTTCTCCGTATTGTAACGGACGCCAATGCCGAAGCGTTGCGTATAATAGCGATAGGTGGCATACTTACTGTTGTCGCCATCCCGCACGGCGAGCAGCGAGTCGGCGGTGGAAGGCAACACGCCAAAGGATGCCCAATTTTGCCAAACCGTATAGTTGGATAAATCGTACTGGCTCAGGTCACTCTTCGTATAGCGATAGGAATATTGATAGCTTGCCTCGGCAAACCAGTTGTTGCCTAAAGGTTCTACATAGCCCGCCCGCAGGCGATAGTTCCAGCTCTTGGAAGGTTCAGTACCATACTGATTTGTAAATTCACTCACCCCTGTCTGTAAATAGCGCACGTCGGCAATGGAGAACTCTTCATTATCTTCTTGCGACCAACCAATAGACCCTCGGAAATTGACGTTGCGCCCCGAGCGGCTCAAGCGACGCATCACGTCCACACCCACACTGCCATCGTGCGAATTATCATACGCACGACTGCGATTGACGTTGCGGTTCACAGTGATCGCATCCAAGGCTGCCGAGCCTTGATCGGCATAGAGCGTTTCCTCGTCTACGCCTGCAATCGTGGTAGGGTCGTCGTTGAAAGTTGCCGTCTGTCCCTCACTGCTGTCACGTCCCTTGCTATAATTATAACTGGCACGCGCTGAAATTGCTGTGGCAGAGTCGGCTTGCCATTGCAAATAGCCCGAGGCGTTGAACGACGTAGAGGACGAGAGGGTATGACTCAGTCTCTCGGCAAACGTATTGCCAGAAGTCAGGAAATATTCCGTTGAAGAACGACTCAACACATTGGTATTGGTATGTCCATAACGCAGGTCGAACTGCGAGCCAAAGTACTTCGCTTCGCGGCGTTTGCGCCCATTGTCCCAAGTGTAGTTAATGCCCGCTCCCTTTTGCGTGGTCAGTCCGTTTTGTCCACCAAAGCCCCGAGGACCGCCAAAGTTCTGATCGCCCGTATTGTTCATTTGGCCGTAAGCCGTGAGGCTACTCTGACTCGTGAAACGTGCCACAAAAAGACGATTGCTATAACGGTGCTTAGTTCCGCCAGCGAGGTCAAGGTTGATGATCCACGTATTGTCCAGCGAGCGCTTCGTTGAGAAATCCAACACCGTCGTCTCCTCACCATCGTCAATGCCTGTCAGCTCCGTGTAGTCGCTCTTTCTCTGATACGCCTTCACCTTGCTGACCACATCCGTGGGCAGGTTCTTCATTGCCACCTTGGTATCTCCCTTGAAAAGGTCTTTACCATTGATGAGAAACTCATTGACCGTTTTTCCGTTCACGGTGATTGTGCCGTCGTCGTCCACCTGCACGCCGGGCAGCTGCTTGACCAAAGCCTCCAACGTGCTACCAGCAGGCACACGATAAGCCGAGGCATTGAACATTGTGGTATCTCCCACTTGTTGCACCTTCGCAGCCGCCGCCGTCACAACGGCTTCGGCGAGCGTCTGCTCCGTACCGAGGATGCGCAAAGTGTCCAACTTCAGCGTGTCGCCCTGCACAGAAAGCGACTGCGTCACGGTTTTATAACCAATGTACGACAGTCGCAAGGTATATTTTCCGGGCGTGGCAGAGAGAGAGAAACGCCCATTCTCATTCGTAGTTGCTGCCGTAACCACATTGTCCCCTCTGAGCAAAGCGGCAGTGGTAAACTCAATAGGTTCGTTCGAATGGTCAGCCACAACTGTACCCGTGACAACAGTTTTTTGTCCCATTGCCACAAGGGCTGAGAGAGAGAGGAGAAAGAGGAGTAATCGTTGCTTCATTAAGTGAAAATGTTTTAGGATAATTTGCACCAGAGGCTATGCAAATTGCACTAAACTCTATTATGTCATTTACAAAATTAGCGTTTTTCAGTCTCTGAAACGCCCCTGCGCTCCAGCTTCTTCCTTGCAAAAACGCCCTCAATAAGAATTTTATCGACCAACACCTGCATTTTATCGGTATATCATTTCCTACCGAAATGTCACCACAAAAGCGGCACCCAACACCAAGGTATTCATCCATTCCCGCGTGCCTTTGCTGTGCGATGGCTGTAGGTTGTAATCCAAGAAAAAGCGCATGCCATAGTGCTTTCTCGCCTTGAAACTTAAAGCAAGACCGCTACCAAAAGTCAGTCCACCATTCGATGGAATTGTTTGGTCCTTTAGTTTGAGCGTGGGGTAATGCACATAGCCAGCCAAGAGCTTGCTACCTATGCTCCAGCGATGCGAGAATGGATAAGAGAAATAGCTACCCACGGAGAAAGCAACAGCATCGAAGGTGTTTTCTTCAGCCTGTTTCCTATTGACAATGATAGACGTGTTAGACACCGTGAAGCGTCCGCCCACACCGAAATAGGGATTCAAGAAATAAGCACCCTCAAGACCTGCTATACTGCCCGACGAGGTGCGAAACTCTTTCCCCTCTTCAATGTCGTAATGGCTCAGGGGCACGTTTGCCCCGAGGTATAGACCGACGAAAGAGGGAGAATCCATGCGGTCAAAAGTGTTGTTCTCTTCAACGTGTCGAAGCCCCTTTTCTTTGAAAATCAGGTCTGCCACATAATAGCCAAGCTCTGTAGACAAGATGCCGATGCCTGCTCCTGTGAGCACATCGCTCAGCCAATGTTTATTATTAGCCATGCGCATCAACCCCGTAGCCGACGCCACGGAATAAGCACCGATGCCCACCCACGGACTCTTATGCCCATATTCCTTAGTCAGCATCGTCGCTGTCATAAAAGCCGTTGCCGTATGTCCAGAGGGGAAGGAGTGTTTGTTCGAGCCGTCGGGACGTTCCACTTGGGTTGTTCTCTTCAGCGTATTCACCAAGGTGCCCATCACTGCCACGGAGACAAGATCCGACACGAGCATTCTTCTCCACGAACTCCGACTCTCCACGCCAAAGGCTTTCATACCATACATGACCGCCGCAGGGAGATATTGCAAGCAATAATCGTTGTCTCGACGAAATTCAGGCAGGTAGTCTTTTCGCAAATTGCGGAAGTGCGTATCTTCTCCCTTGACGATCAGTCCACCTATAATAAGCGGTACGCCCACATAGGTCATCTGATAAAAACGCGAGGAGGTGAACTTATCGACCTTCTTACCGAATGTCGAAATCTGTTCTGAAGGCAAACTATCTGTAACCGCCTTTGCCATACTATCTACAGGCGTTACGAGACTATCCGATAGCTCTGCACCCGACACAGTAAGTCCAAAGAGGAAGGCGACAAAAGTGAAAAATTCTCTCATATAAAGTTCTTAGTCCGCATCGCGGGCAAGGAGAATACTGTTCTATGACTTAGCAAAAAAAACAGCATCTCCTAAAAAATGCCCGCTTTACTGGTACAAATATACCTCTTTCACTACAAAATACCCCAAAATTCACAAAATTTTTATCCTTAAAGCCCTTCTTCTCCCTCGCTAATGCTGGCACTATTTCTTCTCAACACTGGATTTATCGCCTTTCTGCACCCAAAAACGTCTCCTCTTGCGCCTGTAATTCCCCCTCCTTGCGCCATAGCACAACCTACCCGCTACTGCTACCCTCCTGCCCTGCACCACAAAACACATCTCCTTGCGCCAACATTTTCGCTGAGAG
>JBHAFO010000140.1:0-3358 GCA_041856145.1 Alloprevotella sp. | reverse complement strand
GACTTGCTGACGCTCTAAGCTCAAAAGTATATCTCGGAGCTGGGCTGCTGTGACAAAATCCATCTTGGATGCAGCATCTTTCATCTGCTTCTTGACACGCTCAATACGCTTTTCCAAAGGTTCATCTGTGGCATAAGCAACAAAAGTTTCCGCAGCAAGGTCGATGCGCTCCTCGTGATTGGTGCTATAAGTGGTGCGCTCCTTTGCCTCAGCTTGCTCCTTCCCGATACTTGCCAACTCATTACTGCCAATCGTCTTGCGTATCTGCGTGGGCGTGATGTTATGCTCGGTGTTATAAGCAATCTGAATGGAACGACGGCGGTTGGTTTCGTCAATGGTTTGTTGCATCGACTGCGTAATCGTCTTGGCATACATAATCACCCTACCATTCACATTGCGTGCCGCACGCCCTGCTGTTTGCGTCAGTGAGCGACGAGAGCGGAGAAAGCCCTCCTTGTCTGCATCCAAGATAGCAACCAAAGCCACCTCGGGAAGGTCTAACCCTTCGCGCAGAAGGTTCACACCGACCAATACTTGATAGACGCCACGGCGCAAATCCTCCATGATACGCACGCGTTCCAAGGTGTCCACATCACTATGGATATATGCCGTACTCACATTGTGCTTTACCAAATATTCTGTCAGCTCTTCTGCCATTCGTTTCGTAAGAGTTGTGACTAAAACACGCTCCTCTCGTTCGATGGATAGGCGTATTTCTTCCATCAAATCGTCCACTGGATAGTCCGTGTCTCGCACTTCTATGGGTGGATCGAGCAGTCCCGTGGGACGAATAAGCTGTTCCACCACCACTCCCTCGCTTTCATTGAGTTCATAATCGTCTGGTGTGGCAGATATATAGATGACCTGTTTTGCCAATTCGTGGAACTCCTCAAACTTTAAGGGACGGTTGTCCTTCGCTGCAGGGAGGCGGAAACCATAATCGACCAAGTTTTCCTTACGAGCCCGGTCGCCACCATACATAGCTCGTATCTGCGGCACAGACACGTGGCTTTCGTCTATGACGATGAGGAAGTCTTCGGGAAAGAAGTCAAGCAAGCAGTAAGGCCGTGTGCCAGGCTCTCGTCCGTCGAAATAGCGAGAATAATTCTCAATGCCCGAGCAATGTCCCAACTCTCGTATCATTTCAAGGTCGTACTCCACACGCTCTTTGAGCCGATGTGCCTCAATTGTTTTCCCCTCACTCTCCAGCTCTGCCAGCCTCGCCATCAAATCGTCTTGAATCTTATAGATAGCGGTTTGTTGTGTTTCCTTCGATGTTAAAAAGAGGTTGGCAGGATAAACTTTATACGCATCAAAATTTGCCATTCGTCGCCCCGTCTCGCCATTCACCTCCTCAATGCTTTCAATCTCATCGCCCCAATAAGTAACACGCAGTATCTCATCGGCATACGCCAAGAAGATGTCTACCGTGTCGCCCTTGACCCGGAAGTTACCAGCCTTGGGGGCGATGTCGTTACGCACATAGAGGCTGTCCACTAACTTACGGAGTAGCACTTGTTGCGAGAGTTCCTTCCCTACTTTCAAGTCGATCACATTCTCGTAGAAAGCCGAAGGATTGCCCATACCATAAATACAAGATACGGAGGAAACCACCACGACATCTTTACGCCCTGATAAGAGAGCCGAAGTAGCAGCCAAACGCAACTTATCAAGCTCTTCATTGATAGCCAAGTCCTTTTCTATGTAAGTGTCCGAAGATGGCAAATAGGCTTCGGGCTGATAGTAGTCGTAATAAGATACGTAATACTCCACAGCATTGTCGGGGAAAAAGCCTTTCATCTCCGCATAGAGTTGCGCTGCCAAGGTTTTGTTATGGCTTAAAACGAGCGTAGGCTTGTTCAAGTTGGCAATCACATTGGCAATTGTGAAGGTTTTTCCTGATCCTGTCACGCCGAGAAGGGTTTGTGCAGGCACGCCAGCCTTAGCCGCTTCCGTGAGTTGGCGGATGGCTTCGGGCTGGTCGCCTGTTGGCTGATAGGCAGAATGTATCTTAAATTGGTTCATACTCTAAATAGAGAAAGGGAGCGTAGTTCTTTAGTGTTGTAATAGCGAGGAGCGCAACGAGCGCTGAGCGTCTTACTTCTCTTTGCGCAACTGCTTGAGGAGGTTATAAGCTGGATAAAGTCCCAGCTCGCCAGCCCTGCCAAGGTCGGCAGTTGCCTTTTCAATATTGCCACTCTCCCACAGCAATATGCCTCGGTTATAATATGCCTCTGCAAAGCGAGCATCATGCTTTATCGCTTCTGTTAAATGGGCGATGGCTTCTTGCGGACGGTGCAATGTCACGTAAATAAGAGCACGGTTGTAGAGCGCATAGGCATTCTTCGGATTGAGTTTCTGCAGTTGGTCGTAAGTGGCAAGGGCTTCCTGCAAAAAGAGTGCCCCCACCTGCGTTGCGTTCATCTCCGACGTGGCAAGCGGTGTTGCGGTCTTCGCCTTGTCAGTCAGCAGGAGGGCTTTTTGCCATAAGCCAAGAAGGTGCAAGCTGTCCTTATGTAATACTTTATCCAAATCCTCCTCTGCTCCCTTGAGATCGTAGGCTTGACGACGCAGGAGGGAACGCAACAAAAGAGAATCGGTCGCCTGCAAACTTTGCGCCTTATTGTAGCGATCAAGCAGGTAAGAACTACCATCTTCTTTCCGACTTTGGTATTCTACCTCCACACGCTCTGCCTTGTTCAACTGCGTATTGAAACGTTGCACCTCGACCATATAATATTTAGGTGCGCCAATATCTTTCACACTGAGCGTGAAGGCTGGCAAGAGTTGGCGTTCGATGTGGCGGTTTTGCACCTTGCCGTGCAAAGCATCAGCTAAGGTAGACGACAGGCGTGCTGTGTCCGCATCCTCTTCAATCAACTGCTGATAATCTTTCATCTCCAACTCGCTACGGCGTACCACCTTCTTGATTGGTCGTCGTCGCCCTTGGGCAAAAGTAAGGTCGAGCTTTGCACGTGCTACTACCGTTTCGTCATTCGCAGCCCCACGTACATCGCCAATGCGTCGACGACAGCGGGCACGTGCCAAGTAACCATAATAGAACGTGGGAAACTCTTTAATAATCTGCGTATAATCGTCAATCGCTCCACGGAGGTTGCCCGTTTGTTCTCGTAGCAGTGCGCGATTGTAACGTGCAATGGTATTCTTCGGTTCGAGTGAGAGTACAAAATCGAAGTCCTTTATCGCTCGATTGTTGTCGCCCACCAAAGCCCGCAGTAGTCCTCTATTATAATGTGCCACATAGTGTTCTGGCACCAAGCTAATCACTTGTCCGTAGTCTGCAATGGCTTTGTCGAAGAGCAAGAGGGCATTTCGAGCTTGAGCACGGGAGAGATAG
>JBHAFO010000139.1:0-6362 GCA_041856145.1 Alloprevotella sp. | reverse complement strand
GGTAGATCGCTACATCGATGCTGGTCAGCCGATCCCTACCATTGCCACTTGGCTGATGAGCAAGGACGCCTTTGCCCGCGAGTTCTATGGTCATCGTCGCGCCATGGGACTGATTATGGCGAGTTCTATGGTCATCGTCGCGCCATGGGACTGATTATGGGCGAGCAAACGAAGGCAGATTATTTAATTGCCAGTAAAACCGCCCAGCAGAAGTTTCTCACAAATCCCGACTTCGACCGCAATTTTATGCAGGATACGATGTGGGTGAACAATAACATTGAGAATTATTACTCCAGCGGTCAGCGAAGTGTTTCCTCGCGCTTCTCTGAGTATAGCATTGATGCAGGCTCACGCATCGACGAAGTGGACGCAGTTTATGTGGCGTTGCAGGGCAATGTAACGAGCTATTTCTCGATTCACACGCCCTCGATTTTCAAGGATGCGAACCCTTTTCATGTGTTTATCTACCCTCGCTACAAATTCAACGTCCCCACCAAGGGGTTCCGACGCACGACTTTCAAGGGTTTCAATGAGATGGAGACTTTCCATTCGCCCGACTATTCGGTGCTCCCTCCCGATGCCGATTATCGCCGCACCCTCTATTGGAATCCGAATGTCCTTACTGATGCAAACGGCACAGCCGAGGTGCAATTCTACAACAACAGCCGTGCGCAATCCCTCACCATCTCTGCCGAAGGCGTGACCCACGAGGGGGTGGGAATGGTTGGTAAATAAGTTCCTCTTCAAATTATTATCTTTGCAGAAGCATCTGCTCTCAATCTGTGAGTAGGACAAGTTGTAGAGACGCTCGGTCGGAGCGTCCGCCGATAGCCAATAACGTGGTGTATTAAGGGTCAATCACCACCAGCGGGCACTCAGTTTTTCGTTATGTACACCGCTAATCATCACCACCAGCGGGCACTCAGACCGAGCATCCCTCGCTGATCAATCATGGTGCCAGCAACAACTTTCTCAAGGCATAGCCTTGCCGAATCTCCATCGCTTCGGAGAGGGAAACAGTTACTAAACAATTCAAGCGAAAGCCATATATAATATGTCCAAGACCTTAGCATTTCAACTCGCAGGACGCCCCGATGCCCGCTGGCTGTTGCAGCAAGCAGAGGGGCGTGAGCGTCTGCGCCTCAAAGTGCCTGCGTGGACGGAAATTGAGGACTTGCACTATCCTGTGCGCCTTTCCGTCGAACAATGCTCGAGCGAGGTGGCTGCGAAGTATAAGGCAGAAGTGGCGCAGCGACTCTGCCCCTTGGGCGGGAGCTTTGCCGATCTCACGGGTGGGTTCGGTGTCGATTTTGCCTTTGTGGCAAAAGGTTTTCAGCGAGCTGTTTATGTGGAGCGCAACGAAGATTTGGCAAATATCGTGCGCCATAATCTGCCCCTGCTCCAACTCCCTGATGCCGAAGTGTACCATGCCGATGGCGTGGCAATGCTGCAGGAAATGTCGCCCGTTGACCTCCTCCTCCTCGACCCGGCTCGGCGCGATACCGTGGGGCGGAAAACCGTTCTCCTTGCCGACTGCGAGCCTAATGTGATCGCACTGCACGATCTTCTGCGGGCGAAGAGCCGGTGGACGATGCTTAAACTTTCGCCGATGCTCGATATAGCCGAAGCCCTCCGCCACCTGCCCTCTGTTGTGGAGGTGCACGTGGTTGCTGTTGGGGGAGAATGCAAAGACCTCCTTCTTGTTATGGGCGAAAAATCCTCACCCGCAAAAGCCATTCCCTTTCACTGCATCGACGGTATGCACCGCTTCACTTTCACCCTCGAAGAAGAGGCTACAGCCACTGCGCCCTTAGCCCCTACGTTGGAGAGCTACCTCTTTGAACCCTCCGTGGCAGTCCTCAAAGCAGGTGCTTTCCGCACCCTCTGCCACCGCTTCGGCTTGAAGAAATTGCACCCCAACACCCATCTTTACACAGCCTCGGAAGATGTGCCCACTTTCCCCGGTCGGCGTTTTCGTATCGAGGGCGTGAGCGGTTTTTCCAAGAAGGAAGTCCGTGCCTTGAGCGGTCAGAAAGCCAACCTCTCGGTGCGCAATTTCCCCCAGTCCGTTGCCACTCTGCGTGCGAAGCTCCGCCTTCTCGATGGCGGCGAGCAGTATTGGTTTGCCACCACCATGGGCGAACGAGAACACCTCCTCATCCGCACCCACAAACTCCCCAACACATAACCCCACCTCCTTATGGCAAAAACTTCCGTCCATTGGTTTCGTCAAGCCGTTTGGCTCACAGCCTCCTTTGCCACCCTCATCGCCTCTCTCTCTGCTTTGAGCGCATGGGTCAGCCCCGTGTGGTGGCGTTGGCTGGGCGTTTTCACGCTGGGATATCCCGTGTTGATGCTCTCGGCATTCCTCCTCGTGGTGCTGAACCTCGTGGTATGGTATCGCCGACTGTGGTTGCCACTCCTTCTGTGGCTACCAGGTCTTTATGCCTTGACCACTTATGCCCCCTTCAGCCTCTCGCAGGAGGCAGAGACCGAGGACACCCTCCGCGTGATGACCTACAACGTGCTTTATTGGGACTGGCAGAAGCGCGCCGACGACGGACTTTCGCCCATGGTGAGTTACATCACGAAGCTCCGCCCCGACATCGTCTTTGTGCAAGAAGCCTATAGCGATCTCGACTTCCAAGCCGAGGTGATGTTCCCCTTGTGCGAAAAGGTGGGACTGACCCATTACAAAACCATCAAGATGGAGAATGACGATGTGGGCATTCTCACCCGTTTCCCAATCCTCGACCATGGACGCATAGAGATGCCTGGACGCAACAATGGGGCAGCGTGGTTTCGCCTCCTGCGTGCCAAGGGAGATACGCTCTTAGCCGTGTCCGTCCATCTCCAAAGCGTGGGAATTTCTGAGCACGACCGCGAGGGCTACAACGACCTTACCCAGGGCAACGAAGATGGTAGTATTGGCAGCACCCAGCAGATGAGCCGTCGCATTCTCAGCCAGCTGGCAACGTCGAGCGTCAATCGTGGTGTGCAGGCAAAGCTGCTGCACGATTTTTTGGTCGAACACCGTGGTGAGCGCATCATTCTCGGGGGCGACTTCAACGACACCCCGATTTCCTTCCCCCATCACATGGTTGCTCGTGAACTCAACGACGCCTTCCGCAGTGCGGGCAATGGTTTGAGTCGCACCTTCAATCGTCATAGCATGGTGGTGCGCATCGATCATATCTTCTCCTCCTCCCATTTCACGCCCTATCGCGCCTATGTCGATGACACCGTCAATTTCTCCGACCACTACCCGCTAATTGTCGATTTCAGAATTAACCCCTAAATAATCCCCTCCCGTTCAAACAAAAGGACGAGCGAGGGGATTTTCATATATTGCAAGATAAAACATTTTGCTCCGCTTTCTGGAATTTCTCCAAGCCCTCGTGAAAAAAATCCAAGCCTTCTCGGAAAAATTCCAAGCCTTGGTGGTTTTACGATAAGCGGCACCTGCATTTTTTCAGCACCCGTGTTGTTAATTTTTGCTCAAGAAGTATAGATTTGCGCTCTGCTGGGAGGAAATGTGCTTCAGCCTTTTCTTCCGTCTCTCACTTTTGTCCATCTAATATCAGAAAAATCCATTCCTGCAACGGCACAAAACACAGAACTTTGCATCGTTAGAAATTCCGTTCTACGACCAATACAATATATAAGATATATCACCCACAAATTTTCCCTTATAACAATGACTATCATCAACCAACTTTTCGACTTTGCGAGCAAGGTGTTGCTGAATTTTGAGCGACAGTTTTACAACTATATGCGCATTGCCATCTTCGTGGTCATGGCGTGGATTGGCGGATTGAAGGTCTGTCAGTACGAAGCCGATGGCATTGTGCACTTTGTTGCCAATAGCCCTGTGATGAGCTTTATGATGAAAAATGCCGACAATGTGGTGGAAAATCCTAAGACAGGCAAGATGGTCAAAGAGTACACCTTATATAAGAATAGAGAAGGGGAGATGGTGGCAAAGAACATCGCCTGGCACGAAGTGAATGGAACGTATCTATTTTCTTACGGGCTTGGAGCTGTTATCTGCACCATCGGTTTGCTCACTCTTCTCGGCATTTGGCATCCGCGCTTGGGTATGCTCGGCGGACTGCTCACCTTCGGTATGAGCCTTGTTACCCTCTCGTTCCTTATCACCACGCCCGAAACTTGGGTGCCGAACCTTGGTGGCGATTTCCCAACGCCCCACTACGGATTTCCCTACCTCAGCGGGGCGGGCAGATTGGTCATTAAAGACATCATCATGAGTGCTGGCGGACTTCTCGTGGCAATGGAGGCGGCGCGTCGGTGGAAGAATCGTTCTGTTTAATCCAATGGGTAGTGCCATGAGGAGGCTTTTTGAGTTTTTCCATGGCAAGAAACGATTGGCAGAAGGCAAGCGTTAAAAACGATAACAACAGGGCGTTGGCAGGGCAACAACGGGTGCTTGCTAACGCCCTATTTATGCACTTTTGAAAAGCTTTTTCAGAATGCGCATAAAGGTTAAAATGCTGATTTATAAGCGCAAACTTTTGGCTATTTCGGCAGAAGTGCCTATCTTTGCCGCCGTGAAACATCGCGAGAGGAGGCGCAGATGTCTTTAACGAGCATCGCCTGACGCCCTTTTTTGCACAGCAGAAAGAATGCGTTTGACCCTCAGTCGGGGACACATGGGAGACATTCCCGTTCCTGCCTTTCGTGGAAAATAAACAACATGCAAATAAAGAAAATTCTCTTCTTCGTTGCCGCGCTTTTCCTGCTCTTGGAAACAGTTGCCCAACAAGTAGAAAGCACAAAGGGAAGAGCTTCCTTTTATAGTAGCTCGCTCCACGGACGTCGCACCAGCGATGGATCAAGGTATCACCGCGACAGTCTGACTTGTGCACATCGTACGCTCCCCTTCGGCACATTGCTGAAAGTGCGTAACACAGCCAACAACAAAGAAGTTATTGTGCGTGTAACTGATCGCGGACCTCATGTTCGTGGCAGAGTGGTAGACCTCTCCTTTGCTGCTGCCAAAGAAATCAATATGATTAGCTCTGGCATTGCAAATGTTGAAGTGGAACAAGTCGATGCAGAAGAAGCTCGCCTTTTTGCCCTCAACAAGAAAGCAGAGAAACAAAAGATTGAGCTGAAACTTTATGACCCTTCTCGTGGCGACTACTATGCTGCCAGCGACTGGGCAAAGCAGGAGGAGGCTCGTCGCCAAGCCCTCGCCAAAGTTGAAACTGAGAAGCGAGCCAACCAGCGCAAGGAAGATCTTCGTAAGAAGCAACCTAACTTCAAAATCCTCAACAATAGTCTGACGGCTAAGAGTGAGAAGTAATTTTTTATTGAGGTAAGTAATAGCACCAGCAGGGTTTTCCCTCGCTGGTGCTTGCTATATAATAAGGTATGGCCCGCTGTTTCGATGTCCGTTCTATAGTAGAGGAAAGGCGAGTGGTTGCTCTGCCCTGGCAAAAACCTCTTGTTGCAAAGCGAAGAAGGTGTGCCAATGGTTTTGTTGCGATGGGAGACTGTCGAATCTTTGTAAAGTCAGTGGACTTCAGACTTGAAAAAGTCTGTAAGCAATGGAGTTGTTATAATAGGGAAGAAGATAATGAAAATAGCATCGGTCGCTGTGGAGAGGTAACGATTTCAGAGATGATGAGCATCGTCTCTGTGCACACATGGTTCTCTGCTCCTGCGCTGTCTTTCGATTGCATTTGCATTAAATGTGGGAGAAGAACGGTAGTTATATTCCCAAGGAAAAGGAAAATCTCGTTCGGAGCATCTGTGAAGCTTCGCCATATAATATAGATGTGCAGTTAAAGATGTGAGTTTTGCTTGTAGTAAGAGGGAAAAACGGGGTAGACAATCTTTACGCCTCTTCCTTGCTTTTCTCATTTAAGCTGTCGTGCCACCTCCTCCTCAAAAATCTTTACTCCTTTATTATCTGTGATAATCAGCTCTTTTGTTTTTCTCTCGAAAAATATTTCCCTATAAAGTTTGGTTGTTTCAAAATCTTGTTGTAATTTTGCACTCGCAACACCGCTCAAGGGGATGCCTGAAGATGAGGTGTTGTTGATAAAGAAGAGTTCTTTGAAAAGATTTCCATAAACTGATTTTGTAGAGAAGTACAAGAGATCAGAGCAACAGAATGCATAGCATAGATGTTGTTCGGGTAGATATACCAAAAGTCAATCTCCTTTATGTATTTTCGGATGTTCAGAGCAGTGATACAGATAATTCAAGAATAATATATTTACAATGAAGAGTTTGATCCTGGCTCAGGATGAACGCTAGCTACAGGCTTAACACATGCAAGTCGAGGGGCAGCATGGAGTCAGCTTGCTGACTTTGATGGCGACCGGCGCACGGGT
>JBHAFO010000138.1:0-5720 GCA_041856145.1 Alloprevotella sp. | reverse complement strand
TAGTTGTTGGCACAGAAGTTAAGCACCGTTCCGCCATTCACCGAGATGGCAGCCTGCTGAGGGCTCTCAATGAGACGTTCGTTCTTGTAAAGGCCGGCTTCACGAATTGCCGCCAATTCTTTTTGTAAGTGGGCTTGAAATTTACCGTACATAAAAAAGTGTTTTGACACGATGGAGAAAAATCTACTGGCGCACGCCGAGATTTCCCACGTGATTGACTGATTGTGTTTGCAAAGTTGCAATATTATTTCGAGTTTGGCAAAAAAATACTTGCCGTTTCTGAAAAAAAATGCCTTACTTTGCACCATCATACATAACACTTCATCTCACAAATTCAACAAGACCCAATGAAGAATATCTTGGTGATTGGCTCTACAGGGCAAATTGGCACGGAGCTTACGATGCGCCTACGTTCAATTTATGGCAATGATCACGTTGTTGCAGGTTATATCCAGGGTTGCGAACCCCAAGGCGAATTGGCAGAAACTGGGCCGATGGCTGTTTGCGATGTGACTGACGCTGCGGCAATCGCTACGGTTGTGAAGACACACAACATTGACACGATTTACAACCTCGCCGCCCTGCTCTCCGTGGTGGCTGAAGCTAAGCCGATGCTGGCTTGGAAAATTGGCGTAGACGGTCTTTGGAACGTATTGGAGGTGGCTCGTGAAGAGAGATGCGCTGTTTTCACGCCTTCATCCATCGGCTCGTTCGGTCCTGAAACGCCCAAACGCCTCACACCACAGGACACTATTCAACGTCCCCGCACCATCTATGGCGTGAGCAAGGTGACTACGGAGTTGCTCTCCGACTACTATTTTAATAAGTATGGCGTGGACACGCGCTCGGTGCGCTTCCCCGGTTTGATTTCCAACGTGGCACTGCCCGGCGGAGGCACTACAGACTACGCCGTAGACATTTACTACTCTGCCGTGAAGGGCGAGAAATTTGTCTGCCCTATACCTGCTGGCACTTACATGGATATGATGTATATGCCCGATGCGCTTGACGCGTGCGTAAACCTTATGGAGGCAAATCCCGATCGCCTCGTACACCGCAACGGATTCAACGTGACAGCGATGAGTTTCGACCCTGAAGGAATTGCGGCAGCCATTCGCAAGCAAATTCCAAGCTTTGAGATGACTTATCAAATAGACCCTCTCAAAGAGCGCATCGCTTCGTCTTGGCCCGATAGTATCGACGACCTTTGCGCCCGACAGGAGTGGGATTGGAATCCCCGCTTCGATCTCGACGCCATGACCGTGGATATGATCGACACGCTCCGCAAGCGTCTTGGCTAAAACCGTAGCAGTCATTTCTCCCAGCATTCGCAAAGTTGCAGATGCACCCCCAATATCCTTTCTCAGCTCGGACAAAACTGGGCGGAGAAAGGATATTTTATGCCCTGCGCTCAAGCGTTTCGGGAAATGCGCCAATCGCTTCAACAAATATGCCCCAACATTTCAGCTGATGCGTTCAACGACTCTAATTGAGGCGATCCAATATCCAAGTTCACGCGCCCACACATTTAGCAAATGCGCTCAGTCATTCAAGTGAATGCGTTCAAATATCCAATCCGACTCACAACTCATCAGGTGGATGCGCCAACACTTCGACCTGCCAGCCTTAAAAATCCTCTCCCCGCGCCTAAAAACGTCACTCCCTCTGCTTAAAAACTTTCCTCCCAGCAACCACATTTTTCCCTCCCTGCGCTGAGAAACTTTAGTTTCCACTGATAATTATATAGAAACCACTGCAAACTATATAATTATCAGTGGAAATTATATAATTATCAGTGATTTCTAAACTTTTCCTGCGCCTCCAGACAAGTTTTTCTACGCCTCCAGCCGAAAATGTAGGCGCCAATAGGCTTTTTGTCAGCTTTCAAAAAGTCACTGTTACTCCTCCTCTTACCGCACAAGGCAGGGATAGGCAAGACGACTAATAATCACGTGCCTGCGCCAAGGCAGTGATATATTTTTTGTAACTTTGCCCGTAAATATCCAATCACATTATGAGTAACAGAAAAGTTCGCGTGCGCTTTGCGCCCTCGCCCACTGGGCCTCTGCATATTGGTGGTGTGCGCACTGCCCTCTACAACTATCTTTTCGCCAAGCAACATGGTGGCGATTTCATCTTCCGCATCGAAGACACAGACTCCAACCGCTTTGTATCTGGAGCGGAGGAGTACATCGCCGAAGCCTTCCAGTGGCTCGGACTGCCCTTCGACGAGGGCGTTGGCATAGGGGGCGACAAAGGACCTTACCGCCAAAGCGAACGCCGAGACATCTATAAGAAATACGTGGACCAGCTCTTGGCTGAAGGCAAGGCTTACATTGCCTTTGACACGCCCGAAGAGTTGGACGCCAAGCGTGCCGAAATTCAAAACTTCCAGTATGATGCCAGCACACGAGGGCTGATGCGCAACTCCCTCACCCTCTCCAAGGAGGAAGTGGACAGCCTCATCGCAGACGGGAAGCAATATGTGGTGCGTTTTCTCATCACCCCAGGCGAAGACGTGTTGGTAAACGACCTCATTCGAGGCGAGGTACGCATCAATTCGTCTATCCTCGACGACAAGGTGCTCTATAAAAGTGCTGACAACTTGCCCACTTATCATTTGGCGAATATAGTGGACGACCACCTAATGGAGATTTCTCACGTCATTCGTGGCGAGGAATGGTTGCCTTCCGCGCCTTTGCACGTTTTGCTCTATCGGGCTTTCGGCTGGGAGGATACGATGCCACAATTTGCCCACCTCCCTCTTCTGCTCAAGCCAGACGGTAAGGGAAAACTCTCCAAGCGCGACGGCGATCGCCTTGGCTTCCCCGTATTCCCTCTGCAATGGACTGATCCCAAAACGGGAGACGTGTCCTCGGGCTACCGTGAGAGTGGTTATTTGCCACAGGCTGTGGTCAATTTCTTGGCACTCCTCGGTTGGAATCCAGGCACGGAGCAGGAACTGTTGTCACTGGACGAGCTTATCGCACAATTCGACCTCTCAAAATGTTCCAAGGCGGGCGCACGCTTCGACTACGTGAAAGGCACTTGGTTCAACCACGAATATATCCTCCACAGCGACGACGCTTCGCTGACGCCCGCTTTCCAAGAGATTTTGCGAGAGAATGGGGTGGAAACTTCCGACGAGCGTGCCGAGAAAGTCGTGTCCTTGATGAAAGGTCGCATCAGCTTCGTGCGTGAACTTTGGCCGCTCTGCAAGTTCTTCTTCGTTGCGCCCACTGCGTATGACGAGAAGACTGCCAAGAAACGCTGGAAGGAGTATTCGGCACAGCAGATGACCGAGTTGAAAGACGTGATTGCCAACTTGGACGATTTCTCTATGGACAACCAAGAAGCTGTGGTTATGGCGTGGATTGCCGAGAAGGAGTACAAAACGGGCGATATCATGAATGCGTGGCGTCTAACGCTCGTGGGCGAAGGCATTGGCCCGCACATGTTCGAGATTTCCCACTTCCTTGGCAAAGACGAAACGCTCCGACGCATGGAGAAAGCCATAGAGACGCTCGGCTAAGATGTACGATATTATTTTTCTCATCTATCAATGGGCTGTCGCCTTAGTAAGTCTGTTCCACAAAAAGGCACGACTTCTGCGTCGGGGACACGCCAATACCTGGAAACTCCTGCACCAAAAGGTGGGCGAAGGGGGCTATGTGTGGTTTCACGCTGCCTCGTTAGGCGAATTTGAGCAGGGACGGCCACTCATGGAACGCCTGCGAGAGGAACAGCCAGAGGTCAAAATTCTCCTGACCTTCTTCTCGCCATCGGGCTATGAGGTGCGCAAGGATTATCCCATTGCCGACCTCGTTTGCTACCTCCCCTTCGACACACGCAGGAATGCGAACCGCTTTGTCAAGCTGGTGAAACCGAAAGCCTTGGTGCTGATCAAATACGATTTTTGGCGCAACTACATCAATGTTTGCTACCGTCAAGGCGTACCTGTCTATAGCGTTTCGAGCATTTTCCGGGAGGGACAGATTTTCTTCCGCCCTTGGGGACGAGGCTATGCCCGCTGTCTGCGCCGTATCTCGCACTTCTACGTGCAAAACGAAGCCTCTGTGAAACTCCTCCAGCAGATTGGCGTCACACAAGCCACGGTGGTGGGCGATACACGCTTCGACCGTGTGCAACAAATCAAGGAAGCCTCCCGCCCGCTCCCCCTTGTTGAGCAATTTGCAAAAGGGCGTATGGTACTTGTCGCTGGTAGTTCGTGGCCCGTGGACGAGGCTTTTATCATCGATCACTTCAACCAGCATCCCGACCTCTTCCTCGTCCTTGCTCCCCATGTGGTCAGCGAGACGCATCTGAGAGCGATAGAAGCTCAAATGAGCCGTCCCGTACAGCGTCTGTCAAGGGCAACCGAAACAAACATTGCTCAAGCGCATTGCCTCATCATTGACGGCTACGGACTCCTCTCCAGCATTTACCGCTACGGGCAAATCGCCTATATCGGCGGAGGCTTCGGAGTGAGCATTCACAATATCATTGAAGCCGCCGTGTACGGTATTCCAGTCCTCTTTGGTCCTAAGAACAAGAAATTCCGAGAGGCGCAGGATCTCAAAGCCTGCGGCGGAGGCATCGAAATCAGCGCGCCCGAGGACTTTGCGCCCACGCTCAACGCCCTCCTCTCCGACCCCACCAAACGCGAAGCCTGCGCCAAGGCTTGCCACGCCTATATAGAGGCACAGATAGGGGCAACGGAAAGAATATTTACACACCTCTGTTTTATAAATTTGAAGAGATAAAACTATGATTCTAACTCCAGAACAGTTTGAAGAGCGCAAAACACTGACATTGAAAGTGCTCAACGTTTTCATGGATTACTGTCGAAAGTACAATTTGCGCTTTTATGCGGCTTACGGCACAGCACTCGGCACGGTGCGTCACCATGGTTTCATCCCTTGGGACGATGATGTGGATCTCTACATGCCTCGCCCCGACTACGAAAAGTTTAAGCAGCTTTACGCAACAACCCCCATTGCGGGCTACGACCTGCTGACACCTGAAAAGACCCCCGACTATCCGCTCACTTTTTCTAAATTCTCGCTCCACGAAACCACGCTCTTTGAAGCGCCTTACAGCCGTTGTAATATGGGCATATTCATAGATCTCTTTCCTTTGGATGGGGCGGGAAACGGAGAGCCTGTGAGTGCAGAGAAAGTGCGCAGAGGTTTCAAACTTTCCACCCTGTTTACCTCGCTTTCTGCCCGTATGCGCATACAAGATTTTTGGGCTCTGTTGAAGAAAGGCGAGTTGCGGCAGTTTGCCAGCCTCCTCTTACTGCAATACAATCGGGTGTCCCGGCGCAAGAAAGCCCTTGAGGCGATGAACGCACTGACCGATGAAATCCCCTTCGAAACAGCTTCCCACGTAATGAACTTCCAATACTCATGGCAAACAGATAAACAGGTGCCAAAAGAGTGGTTGGACGATTGGGAAGAAGTGCCGTTCGAAGATTCCACGATCAGGGTTTTCAAAGCGGTACATCAGTATCTCACCAAGATTTATGGCGATTATATGACGCCTCCCCCTAAGGACAAGCAGGTGACACACCATAGCTATTACAAATACAATCCCCATCAGCGCGAAGAGTGGTCGTAAGATCATCTGCGCCAAGCTTGGGTAGGCGATGGCCAAGCATAGATGCTACGGCAACGAGATAGGCTCACACCTCCGAAGAGGTGTGAGCCTATCTCGTGATG
>JBHAFO010000137.1:0-6932 GCA_041856145.1 Alloprevotella sp. | reverse complement strand
GCCTATGCTCTCATCTTCTTGGTGCAGAACGTAGGACTTTGGGGCGTCCCCACCCTGATTGGTTATGTTTTGGAGCAGTATTGCATCACTGGGTCTACCGTGACAAATGGTCAAACGACCAACACTTACGACTATACCCTACCAATGCTCATCTTCACAGGTCTTGCCGTTGCTGCTCTCGTTGTGGCTTTGTTGCTCAAGGTGGCAGACAAGAAGTTTGGCTACAACTTGGAGAAACCTAATATGAAGTAATCTCCCCTATTCTCACTTACCAAAAGTGGAACAGCGCATCTGTTTGCGCTGTTCCACTTTTGTTTTCCTCTCATATTGCTTCTCAACCCACTTTGCTCCTAAGACAAACTCAACTCCCTTACTCCATACTCTTTGCTGGAGGCATAAACATTTTTTGCTGGAGGGCTGATATTTTCGGCTGGAGGCGGAGAAAAACTTTAGTTTCCACTGATAATTATATAAAACTCAGTGGAAACTATATAATTATCAGTGGGAATTATATAATTATCACTGATAACTAAACTTTCTTTGCGCCTCCAGACAAAAATATTGGCGCAAAGAGGAAAGTTTTCTTGCGCCAATCGTAAAGTTTCTAAGCGATGAAAGGAGTAAGTTTAGGCGTTTTTATGAGTCGTTGCCCTCAAAAAACGGATAGAAAATCGCCCTGCCTCGGTATTCTTCGCTATCTTTGCGAAAGATTTTTAGGGAGAGCGTAGAGACAATGCCTATACTTGTTTTTTCTCCCTTCATATATGAATATATAACAGAAACAGTAATATGTTTGAGTGGTTTGAATGCAAGATTAAGTACGAGAAGACACAAGACGACGGCAGTGTCAAGAAAGTTTCAGAGCCTTACCTCGTTGATGCAGTGAGCTTTACCGATGCAGAGAAGCGCATCATTGAGGAGGTGCAACCCTTTATGACTGGTGCATTTGAGGTATCTGATATTAAGCGTGCCCGCTATGCGGAAATTTTTGAAACGCACGAAGAAAGTGCTGATCGCTTTTTCAAAGCCAAACTTACCTTCATCACCCTCGACGAGAAGACCGCCAAGGAGAAGAAGACTTCTTCCACTGTGCTTATCCAAGCAGCTGACCTGCGGAAAGCCATTGAGCGTTTGGACGAAGGCATGAAGACTTCGATGATGGACTATACCATCGCATCTGTCAGCGAGACAATGCTTTTGGACATCTTTCACTATCAAGAGGAAGCCCCCGAAGGTATGAAGCGTGTTGAGAAAACCGAAGAATAAAAGTTCAATGTCCACCATCGCCGAGCGCTTAGCGCAAATAAAGGGGGCGTTGCCTGAAGAAGTTGCTCTTGTGGCTGTATCAAAGTACCATTCGCAAGAGGCTATAAATGATGCCTATAAGGCTGGACAGCGTATCTTTGGCGAAAGTCGGGCGCAGGAGTTGCTCCCCAAGTATGAAGCCTTGCCCAAGGATATTGCTTGGCACTTTATTGGACATTTGCAGGCGAATAAGGTCAAATATATTGCGCCCTTCGTGTCGCTCATTCATGCCGTAGATAAAGAGAGTTTGTTGTTGGAGATTAACAAGCAAGGACAACGGCATGGACGTGTGATTCCTTGTCTGTTGCAGTTGCATGTGGCACAGGAGGAAACCAAATACGGCTTTAGCATCGAAGAGCTTGAAGCCTTTTTGAGTAAAGGAACTTGGAGAGAGTTGGCGCATGTTCAGATTGCGGGCTTGATGTGTATGGCTTCGAATACAGACGATGAGGAGCGCATTCGTTGTGACTTTCAACAAGCCAACAATTGCTTTGAACAAGTCAAGACAACCTACTTTCCCGACAGCAATACCTTTTGCTTACGCTCTTGGGGAATGAGTGGCGATTATCCCATAGCCATTGAAGAAGGAAGCAATATGGTGCGCATAGGTTCTGCCATCTTCTGCGACGACTAAAACTATAATTTTCAGTCCGCAAAAGCCCTCCCTGCCCAAAAAGTTTTATATTTGCAACCACATATAGGAAAGAAACAAGAAGAAAAGCCGTTATACAGATAGTACAAAGGGCATGGCTCTTGCCCAGCCCCTACTATTTAGAATAACGTCCTCTATAATTTACTGACGAAAGAATGAAGAAATATCTCTTAGCCACTTTGCTCCTCCTCACAACGGGGCTTGCATTCACTGCTTGCCAAGAGGAAGATACCTATGCAGAGCAAGTCAAGCGACAACGTAGCCAAATTGCCAACTTTTTGCAAAAGGGAGCTTTGGTCAAGAATAGCAGTGGCGATACCTTATTATACGTTCCTGCCAATATCAGCGTGATTTCTGAAGCAGATTTTATTGCACAAGATAGCACTACGGATGTGAGCAAGAATGAGTATGTCCTCTTTGGCAGCACAGGTATTTATATGCAGATTGTGCGACAAGGCGTAGGCACACGATTGGCTGAGAACACAACGGCTACGGTCATCTCACGCTTCACTGAATTTGATATTGCTGCCGACTCTTTGAGCATGAGTAGCATGTCTTCTATCTATTCCACAGCTCCCGATGTGATGTCTTGTACCAATAGCTACGGCACAATTTCGGGCAATTTGCTCAGTGGTGCGCTCTATAATGCAGTAGCCAAAAGCTCGACCAGCGTACCAACAGGGTGGTTGAAGCCTCTGGAATATGTTTATATCGGTCGTGCACTCACCGCCGATCAAGAGATTGCAAAAGTGCGCTTGATTGTACCAAGCACGAGCGGACACATCCTCGCACAAAATAAGACTAAGGCGTATTTCTACGAGATAACTTATCAGCGTGGACGTAGCTAATCCAAGTGTCACTTACAATCCTCGCCGAAATGACTATTGCCATTATTGGGGCTGGTAATGTGGGCACGCACTTTGGAAAAGCCTTGTACAAAGCCAACTATCCGATAGTAGGCGTTTACAGTCGCAGAGAAAGTTCAGCCACAGCACTTGCAAAACAACTATCCTGTTTAGGGACAACATCCTTGGAGGCACTACCTCAAGCCGACTTATATCTTCTCGCCATTGCAGATGATGCGATTGCAGAGATAGCAGGGCAGTTGGCAGACCGATTCCCCAAGGCTATCATTGCGCATACAGCAGGCAGTGTTTCCTTGAGCACCTTGAGCCTTTTGCACCAACCTGCAGGAGTGATTTATCCGTTACAGACTTTCTCTAAGGAGCGAGCGGTAGACTTCTCGGAGGTACCCCTCTTTGTTGAAGCAACAGACGAGGCGACAGAATTGAAACTGCTTGATTTGGCAAAAACACTCTCTCACAATGTTGCCTTGCTCTCGAGCGAAAAGCGTCGGCAGTTGCACCTTGCAGCAGTTTTTGCCTGCAACTTTGTCAATCACTGCTATGCCTTAGCAGAGGATGCTCTGTCCAATAGTGGTGTAAACATAGAGGTACTTCTCCCTCTTATTAAAGAAACGGCACAAAAGGTGTACGACCTTTCGCCTGCTACAGCACAAACAGGGCCTGCCGTTCGGTGGGACAAGGGAGTTATGGCAAAGCATGAGGAATTGCTTAATTCTTCACCAGCAATGCAAGAGATATATCGGTTGATGAGCCAGAGTATTCACGAAAAAGCGTTGCAACACGCAGCACAAGCAAATGATTAACTACGACCTTACCAAGATCAAAGGCTTAGTATTCGATGTAGATGGCGTGCTGAGCCTTTCGACCATTCCTCTTATTGGGGAGGATGGCATTCCACACCGCACGGTCAATATCAAAGATGGCTATGCGCTCCAACTCGCAGTAAAGAGAGGACTGAAAGTTGCCATTATCACAGGTGGTAATACGCCCTCTGTCACTAAACGTTATACGGCATTGGGCATATCAGACGTATTTAGTGGCGTTGCGGTAAAACTTCCTTGCTTCACAGAATGGCTCAAGGCAACAGACCTCACAGCAGAGGAAGTGCTTTATATGGGTGACGATATTCCCGACTACGAAGTGATGCAACATTGTGGTTGCCCCTGTGCTCCCAATGATGCAACTCCTGAAATAAAAGCTATTGCAACCTATATCAGTCCAATTTCAGGTGGTCAAGGGTGCGTGCGCGATGTCGTAGAGCAAGTGCTCAAGGCACAAAATCTTTGGATGAACGATGCCAAAGCTTTCGGCTGGTAGCCTCGCTTTCTTCTCTATTCTTAGACAATATATAATAGGACAGTTTATATGTTAGACAACCTACAGAAATACAATATTATCCTTGCCAGTAATTCCCCACGCCGTCGCGAACTCTTAGTGCGTATGGGGCTTGACTTCAAAGTGCGCCCCTTGGTTGGGATAGACGAAACCTTTCCTAAGACACTCAAGGGCGAAGAAATTGTGAAACACATAGCCAGAGAAAAAGCTGAGGCATATCTGAGTGTGATGGAATCGCCCAACGAGCTGATTATTGCGGCAGATACCTTGGTATTCTTAGAAGATGAAATTTTGGGAAAACCTCGCGATTATCAAGAAGCGAAAGTAATGCTTGAGAAGTTGAGCGGGCGGACGCACCAAGTAATGACAGGCGTTTGCGTGATCACAAAAGAAAAGAAAGAGGTATTTGCCGAAACAACACATGTGCGCTTCTCCTTGTTGGACGAAACAGAGATTGATTATTATATCAAGCAATACCTCCCCTTTGACAAGGCTGGTGGTTATGGCATACAAGAATGGATTGGCTATGTTGGGGTAGAGCAATTCAATGGCTCTTACTTCAATGTGATGGGACTGCCCACACAGAGTCTATACAAAGTCCTCAAGAAATTCTAACTCCTATTTTCCTCTTCAAAATGAGCATCAAAGTTTCATTTTCTTTGGGATTGTGTGCCCTCCTCACAGTCTCTGCTTGTACGCAAGATAAGGACGAGTATCTTTCAACACTTCCTACATTCTCTGGATTTAAGGTTGAAAATCTTACGCACACAGATTCAAAGTACTTGTACAAGGGAGATCAAGTTCGTATTACGGCACTCCAAAGTTCAAAAGGTAATCTGCTCTATAAAGCCACCTATACTTGGACTTTCAAGCCTGGCAATAATAGCGAGACAAAGACTATCTACTATGACAGTGACAACGGCGATCCCTCTTGGACTTTCACCGTAGATAGTTTAGCTGTGAGCAAACTTTCTCTGACTGCTGAATATTATGCTTCAGGGACAGGGATAAAAGTGCCTTCATCAGTTAAGACAACCGATGGAAGTACTGCTAACTATTCGGCAAATTCCTTGTATGGACGTATAACATTGCAACGTGATTTCACAGTCTTATCTCCCCAATAACGTCCAATATCAGCAACTCATTGTTGATTGCGGAGGCACGAAAGCTGACTGGTGCCTGTTAGGTAAAAACATTGAGCCTTACTTTTTTAAGACAGTAGGGTTCAATGTTTCTTTGCATCCAATTGAAGACTTCCACACCTATCTTGTGGACAATCTTTCACCTTATCTTCCCACATTGACAGCTCTACAAGCGGTGCATTTCTATGGTGCAGGATGCACTAAGACAATGGAAGAAAAGGTAAGAGAGCAGTTTCAACATTTCTTTCCTCTGTCTATCATTCACGCCCATTCTGATCTATTAGGTGCAGCTCGAGCTGTGTGCGGGAAGAACGAGGGTATCGCTGTAATTTTAGGCACAGGTGCTAACAGTTGCCTATACAATGGGCAAGAAATGGTGCGCAACATATCGCCACTCGGTTATATATTAGGAGATGAAGGGAGCGGGGCTATTTTAGGACGCCGCCTTTTGGCAGACATTTTCAAAGGGCTTTTACCTTCAGAGCTGATAAGTGCTTTTCAAAAAGATTACCCTCTCACACAAGCTGAACTCATACAGCACGTTTACCGAGAAAATGGGGCAAATCATTATATGGCATCTTTCACTTCTTTCTTGAGCAAGCATATCCATGTGCAAGCCATCCAACAGTTGCTCCACGAGGAATTCTCCCGTTTTTTTGAGCGCAACATACAGCCTTATAATAGCCCACATCTCCCGATTTCCTTTGTCGGCGGAATAGCTTTTGCTTTTCAAAAAACCATCACAGCTATTGCACAAGAAAAGGGCTTCTCCGTTGGTAAATTCTTACAATCTCCAATAGAGGGATTAGGCAATTACCATAGCGACTCCTATTTATAACAAGTATTTCGATTATCAGGTTATCCATCATTCAAAAAACTTCTTCTAAGAAATGGTGGCTTTCAAGAAAAAGATTATCTTTGCAATACGATTTGCGGCAGTAGCTCAGTGGTAGAGCATCGGCTTCCCAAGCCGAGGGTCGCGGGTTCGACCCCCGTTTGCCGCTCTTTCCGATGATAGATTAACAGGCATCGATAACACAGAAGACCTTTTACACACTCGCTGATACTTGTATCAAAGATTACGTATCCAGTAACTTGGTCTTAATAGCACCAGCAAATTATGACAATAGCTATTGTCGCCATTTTGTTTGTAGGCTTTCTACTTATTGCCACAGAGAAGGTAAATAGAATGAACAGCTCTGCTGTAGCAATCTTTATGGGCGTTACAGCGTGGGTGCTTTATGTTTGTATGGATGCTAATTACCTCTCAGCTGAACACGCTTTAGAGTTTCAGCAATTTCAAGCCACTTTTGCTGGAGAGAATTCAGCAAAAGTTTTTATATCAGAGTACATTTTTCTTCCTTATTTGATAAAGGCTTGTTCTACGGTGCTATTCCTGTTATGCACCATTACTATCGTCGAAGTACTCAATAATAATGGGTGTTTCGACTTCTTACAAGAATGGTTATTTGTGCGTGACCCGCGCAAATTCCTCCTACTCCTGACAATTTTCACCGCTCTCTTATCTATTAACTTAGATAATCTTACAACATCATGCCTGATGCTCAGCATTATGCACTCTATTATTAGTAATGGAACTTTAAGGCGTATTTATGGCTTTGCTATTATAGT
>JBHAFO010000136.1:0-5974 GCA_041856145.1 Alloprevotella sp. | reverse complement strand
TAGACAATGCCCACATTGTCAGTGTCGGCAATGGGCAGGCGAGCCTGCTCGATGATATTTCCCGTGTCAATGTCGTGCTGGAGAAAGAAGGTGGTAACACCTGTTTCGGTATCGCCGTTGATAATCGCCCAGTTGATGGGAGCTGCCCCGCGGTATTGAGGGAGGAGAGAGGCGTGGAGATTGAACGTGCCAAGGCGGGGCATACTCCAAATGCTTTCGGGAAGCATGCGAAAGGCAACGATGATTTGCAGGTCGGCATTCCACGCACGGAGGTCGGCTTGGAATTGTTCATCGCGCAATTTTTCGGGTGTAAGAGTAGGCAAGCCAACGCTTTCGGCATAGACTTTCACAGCCGTTGGTTGCAGGGTTTCTTGATGGCGACCTATGGGTTTGTCGGGACCAGTTACTACGCCCACTACGTTGTATCCGCCTTCGACCAAACAGCGAAGTGGCTCAACGGCAAATTCGGGCGTACCCATATAAACGATGCGTAGGGATTTTTTATCGATAGTCATTATATATTATGTAGCAAGAGAGATAAAACAAAAAGGGATTACTCCTCCGAAAAATCTTTGAGCACCTTGCGGTAGAGGGCATAAAGTCGAGTCTTGGACGCAAAGCCTACAAAGCTACCTTCTCGGTCTAAGACGGGAAGCGTGGGCAGAGGACTACTCTCAAAAGTTTGCATCACATTGACCATTTGGTCGTCGGTATGGAGCACAATCTCTGGGCGAAACATCAGTTGCTCCACAGTGTAGAGCCGATAAAGCTCGGTGCGATAAATGATGTGTCGCAGAGATTGCAAATTGATGACCCCAACCAAGAGTCCAGCCTTGTCCAAAACGGCAAAGTTGTTCCCGCTATCATTAGACACGACTTGCACCATCTGCGACAGGCGCATATCGGGTGTGAGGGTAGGGCGGTGTTTCTCAATAACAGCGTCGAGGCTCATTAACGTTAGTACGGAGCTGTCTTTGTTGTGCGTCAAAAGTTGTCCACTGCGAGCCAAGCGCATGGCGTAGATGCTGTGCGGTTCAAAACTGCGAATGGTAAGGTATGAACCTACCGATACTATCATTAGAGAGAGGAAGAGGTCGTAGCCACCCGTGAGTTCGGCAATGAGAAAGATAGCTGTAAGTGGAGCATGGAACACACCGCTCATCATACCAGCCATGCCCAAAAGGCAACTGTTGGTGACTGGAGCAACGATGCCAAAGGGCTGATAGAGGTTCCAAACATTGGCAAAGACAAAACCTGCGATACAGCCGAGAAAAAGGCTTGGTGCAAATGTGCCACCGCAACCGCCTCCACCGTTTGTAGCAGTTGTGGCAAATACTTTGAAAATCATCACCAAAGAAAGATAGACCAAGAGCAGATTGTTGTGTCCATAGAAGAGAGAGTTGTTCAGAACTGAGCTAAGATCTTCGGTGTTCGAGGTGTTGAGCAAAGTGCTTACCGTGCTATAGCCTTCGCCATAAAGGGCTGGGAGGAAGAAAATGAGAATAGCTAAGACGCTACCGCCCAAAGCCACCTTGGCATATAGATTGGTGATGCGTCCGAACACTTGTTCAAAGGAATTCATCGCGCGGGTGAAATAGAGGGAGAGTAGTCCGCAGACGACGCCCAAAAGGACTATTAAGGGGACACGCTCCACGCTGAAAGGGGCAAGCTCGTGATAAGAATAAATGGCTGTTGTGCCTGTGAGGGCGTAGGTGACGCAAGTGGCAGTCAGGCTGGAAACGAGCAAAGGCAGGAGCGAACCCATCGTGAGATCGATCATCAACACTTCGAGCGTAAAGACCAAACCTGCTACGGGGGCTTTGTAGATACCAGCCACAGCACCCGATGCGCCACAGCCTACGAGAATCATTAGTTTGCGGTGGTCGATAAGGTGTGAGTGACGCGCAATCGCAGAACCTATGGCTGAGCCCGTGAGTACAATAGGTGACTCTGCACCGACAGAACCACCAAAACCAATTGTAATGCCTGATGCCACAATGCTCGACCAGCAGTTGTGCAAGCGGATATAGCCTTGACTGCGAGAAAAGGCATAGAGTATTTTGGTAATGCCGTGTCCAATGTTGTCCCGGACTATGTACTTAATAAAGAGTGCCGAAAGGAGAATACCTATAATAGGATATACCAAAAACAGCCACTGCGACTTGGAGGAGTCGAAGTGGGCTGTCAGTAAATGCGGTATTGCTTCAATAATCCATTTGAGCAACTGAGCGGCTAAGGCTGTGAGAACACCAACAATCAGCGCAAGCAAGAGAATGAACATGCGCTCGGAAAGGTGGCTCTGTGCCCAAGTGACGCTTTTGTTTAGCAGCGGTCGGACGGTCATAGATAAGAAGCTGTAAAATGAAAAGGGAAGGTCTATCGAATGACTGTAACCTCGGACGAGGCTGTGAGTTTGATGATGCCCGAAGCTGGCGGATTGTGACGTTCCTCTTGGCGAGAGGTGCAGATGTAATCGACTGCCTGCTTGATTTCTTCAGAGATTTCAGAGAAATTGCGAGGAGCTGGCTCGCCACTGATATTGGCAGAAGTGCTCACAATCGCACGGCGCATACGAAAACAGAGTTCTTTGCTGAAAGGCTCACGGGTGATGCGAATACCCAAGCTACCATCTTCTGCCAAAAGGTTGGGGGCTAAGTTACGCGCATTGTCGAAAATGATAGTCAGAGGCTTATCTGCCACTTCCATCAAGTCCCACGCCACATTTGGCACATCGGGAATATAGAACTCCACCTTGGCTTCGGAATCGACCAAGGTAATGAGGGCTTTACTATCCTGGCGTCGCTTAATATCGTAAACCCTTTGTACAGCTTCGGGATTAGTAGCATCGCAACCGATACCCCATATCGTGTCGGTTGGGTAGAGGATAACACCGCCACGGTTCATAACCTCTACGGCTTGGCGAATATCGTCCCGAAAAGCAGGGTTCAGGCGTGGTGTTTGTTGAGACTTCTCTTTCATTGGGTGAGATGCGGGAGAAATTAAAATTCCGAAGTGAAGTGAAAGCGGATGTCCTCAAAGTCTTGCTGTGCCATGCTAAGTACATAACCACTATCAGCCAAGAAGACATCACGGCCGTCTTTGTCCTTCGCCATATATTGATATTTGCGCTTCTTGAAATTCTCTAAAGCTACAGGGTTGTCACTCTCAATCCAGCATGCCTTATAGAGAGAAATAGGCTCCCAACGACATTTTGCCCCATACTCATGCTCTAAGCGGTATTGGATAACCTCGAATTGGAGCTGGCCAACCGTGCCAATAATCTTTCTACCGTTAAACTGATTGACAAAGAGCTGTGCCACACCTTCGTCCATCAGCTGGTCGATACCTTTTTGAAGCTGTTTGGTCTTCATAGGGTCGGCATTCTCAATATATTTGAACATCTCTGGAGAGAAACTTGGTAGTCCACGGAAGTGGAGGAGTTCGCCCTCGGTGAGCGTGTCGCCTATCTTGAATGTTCCATTATCGGGCAAACCCACAATGTCGCCTGCCCATGCTTCGTCGATGGTGCTTTTGCGTTGTGCCATAAACTGCGTGGGACTGGAGAAGCGCAAGGTCTTGCCGTTACGTACATGGAAGTAGGGGGCATTGCGCACGAACTTACCGCTACAAACCTTGCAGAAAGCGATGCAGGAACGGTGGTTAGGGTCGATGTTAGCCGTAATCTTGAAGATGAAGCCCGTGAATTTGTTTTCCTCAGGCTGTACTATGCGTTCCTCGGCTTGTGTGGGGCGAGGATTTGGAGCAATCTTCACAAAACAGTCGAGCAACTCTTTCACACCAAAGTTGTTCAGTGCGGAGCCGAAGAAGACGGGTGCTACTTCTGCATCCAAGTAAGTATTGACATCGAAAGCTGGATAAACGCCATCAATGAGTTCCAAATCTTCACGCAACTCACTGGCATCTTGTGCCCCAACGTTGGCTTCCAACTCATCACTATGGATGTCAATGCTCACTTTCTCTGTTACCTTCTGTTTGTCGGGCGAGAAGAGATCGAGACTCTGCTCAAAGATATTATAGACACCCTTGAAACGTTGTCCTTGGTTGATTGGCCAAGAAAGTGGACGCACGCCAATTTGGAGTTCTTCCTCCAGCTCATCGAGCAAATCGAATGGATCACGACCCTCGCGGTCCATCTTGTTTACAAAGATAATAACAGGTGTTTTGCGCATACGGCATACTGTCATCAGTTTGCGGGTTTGCGCTTCCACACCCTTCGCTCCATCTACAACGATGATGGCACTATCCACAGCTGTCAAGGTGCGGAAAGTGTCTTCGGCAAAGTCTTGGTGACCTGGAGTATCAAGGATGTTCACCTTGTAATCGTCATAATCGAACTCCATCACCGAGGTTGTTACGGAGATACCGCGCTGCTTCTCAATTTCCATCCAGTCGCTGGTGGCAGTCTTACTGATCTTGTTACTCTTGACTGCGCCTGCTACTTGAATCTGTCCTCCGAAGAGGAGCAACTTCTCCGTGAGCGTGGTTTTACCAGCATCGGGGTGTGAGATAATGGCAAAGGTGCGACGACGTGCTATTTCTGGGTTCATGCGTTCTATAATAATTGGTCAATACATTTCTTCAAGCTATCCTCCCACCAAGGAATGGATATAGCATATGTATCTTTGAGTTTTCGTTTGTCGAGAACAGAATAATGTGGACGAGGTGCAGGGACGGGATATTCTTCCGTGCGCAAAGGAGAGAGTGTGCAAGTGGTGATGTCTGCCATGCGGTGCACTGCTGATGCAAGGTCGAACCATGAAGCGATACCTTCATTCGTATAATGATAAATGCCAGGCACGAGTCCTTTTTCTATTATTGTCCAAATAGCTTCAGCCAAGTCGGCTGCATTGGTTGGCGAACCTATTTGGTCAGCGACAACACCGAGCTGTGTGCGCTCACGTCCAAGACGTAACATCGTCTTCACGAAGTTGTTGCCATGAATAGAGTATAACCAAGCTGTTCTAATAACCATGGTCTGTGGGCAAAGCTTGATAGCCTCTTCTTCTCCTTTGCGCTTGGTCACACCATACACGGTTGTTGGCGCAGTTGGTGCATCCTCATGATAGGGAAGATAAGCCTTGCCATCGAAAACATAGTCTGTTGAGATATGAATAAACCCACCTTGCCGACGGCTCATCGCCTCAGCCAAATAAGCAGGGGCAAGATGATTGAGCAGATTGGCATTCTCGTAATCGCTCTCGGCTTTGTCTACGGCTGTATAAGCGGCACAGTTGATAGTAAGGTCAATGCAATTTTCCTCAACAAAAGCATTGATAGCTTCGGGCGAAGTAATATCGAGTTCCTCTCTATCTGTGTTGTAGAAAGTATGTTCGTGAGAATGTGTTTCTTGGAGGTGGCGAAGTTCAGATCCGAGCTGTCCTCGACATCCTGTGATAAGTATATTCATATCCAGCTCGTGCGTTTAGTCAAATTCCAAAGGTTGTTCTTTATCCTGCTTGAAATAGTCGGACAACTGTCCCAATAGCGTTGAAATATCTTTGACCGCAGTAGCCGTATCCTCTGACACTTCCTTTTGTTGCAAGCGTAGGAGCATCACGCCATAGAGAGCTTCAAACATCATTTCCAGTTCGCTCTTATTTTGCGCATCAGCCTTTGAACGGAGGGCAACAAGGTGTGGCAATGTTTTATAGTACATTGCATTATAATATGGAAACTTATTGGCTGCTCCAAGGAGTTGCTGATGCAAATCTTCCAAACCGATGAGCGTATTCTTGCAAATCTGCAAATGTCCATTCTCTTGCACGCCTTCCATGCGCATCATATCGCAAAGTTCGGCATACCATTGAACAACTTCTGCCATCGTCTTTTCGTCGTAGTCGAATCGCTGTAGATAGTCAGCTTTTAAGCTTTCAATATCGCAGTGATAAGCCCGCAAGATATTCTCCACCTGCCACATATATAATAAATACTCGGCGCGATTGGTTTCTCTAAG
>JBHAFO010000135.1:0-5408 GCA_041856145.1 Alloprevotella sp. | reverse complement strand
TATGCCCAATCTACAGTCCTTGCTTCTCCTAAAAACAGGAGGAGATCTCGGGACGCTCTGGCCAAGCACTCACCGACAATGAGGAGTGGCTGTATCACGAAATACTGCACATCGCGACTGTCCCTGCATAAAGGATTCTTAAAACTCCCCTTGCTCTTTCTGCTCTCTCCGTCGTTACGGAATTGTCTTGAAGGCGTAGCCTTCGGATTGTAGCCATTCTATGGCGCGAGGGAGGGCGTAAAGGATTTTGTCGTGGCTCTTGAGCGAGTCGTGAAAGGTGATGATACTCCCCGGGCGTGCCAAGTGGCGCACATTGCGGAGCACATCGTGCCCGTTGAGGCGGTTGGAGTAGTCGCGGGTCACGAGGTCCCACATCACAACCTTATAGCGCAGGAGAACGGCGATGTACTGACTCCATTTCATCCAACCGTGGGGCGGACGAAAAAGGTCGGTGTGCAAAAGTTCGTTTGCCATCTCCACATCGTGCAGATAGCTCCGAATGCCATGGCGCAAGCCCCCGATGTGATGGTAAGTATGGTTGCCAATGCGATGACCACGGCGCACCACGTCTTCATAAATATCTGGGTGTTTATGCACGTTATCCCCCACCATAAAAAAGGTGGCTTTGATGCCATATTTGTCCAAGACATCGAGCACCCAAGGGGTTACCTCGGGAATGGGACCATCGTCGAAAGTGAGGTAGACGGCTCGCTCCTCAGGATTGATGCGCCAAAGGGCACGGGGATAGAGCCAGCGGAGCAGACGAGCGGGTTGTTCTATGAGCATAGGGTGGGAGAAAACCGATAAAAAGCCTCCCCCACAATCGGGAGGAGGCTTTGGGATTTGTCTATTGAACCGTTAGAATGGGCTGGCAACGCCTTGACCTTCGCCTCCAATGACTGGTGCAACAGCGGGAGCTTGTTGCGTTGCCTCTGGTTGCAAGAGCGACAGACCAACCTGACCTGCGGGGGTTTGGAAGAGGGCTTGCGCCTCTGCCATCATCGTCTTGGCTTTGGCAGGATTGGCTTCTTCCATAATTTGCAGACTGTTGGTGATTGTCATAATGGCGCGTGCCACGTCTTCTTGCACCAAGTTCTGACGACGGAGGTTGAAGTCGCCGATGTACGAATTAGCCCAGTTGAGATAATTCTTACCGTAGTTCATGCCCTGTTGTGCATATTCCATAGCCTTAGCCTTGTTGCCTGCAGAAAGCCAAAGCTCTCCGAAGTTCACATCGCTGGGTTCAAAAGGAATGTTGCGGTATGGGAGCACTTCTTCCATCTTAGCCAATGCCTTGAGCGCGCGGGCTTTGTCGCCCTTTGCGAGGAGGGCGCGCACAAGCGTAGAGAACATCATGCGATGCGTGCGGCACATACGGCTCACCGTCTCGTCGAGATAGATGTTCTTGGCTGCGACATTGCCATAGCGGAAGCGTTCCATCATGTTCTTATACATGCGGTCGGCATCGACAGCACCGCGTTGCTTGAAAGGTGTGATGCGATAAGCCAAACCTTCGAGCACGAGGTAATCGCCCAAACCAGCATAGTTGTCCTCGCCGAGGGTCACGCTCATGAACATCGGACGCTTCCAGTCGCTACGCACGAGCATCTCGTAAATCATCATCTCGGACTTGGTCACAAGGTCCTTGCCTGCAAAAGAGATAGTGATATAGTCGGGGATAGAATCCTTGCCTCCGGGGAGTGCCATACCGCTATTGATGACGTTCTGTTTATTAACTGGCACAATGACAGAGTCCGTAGGAATTCCCTTGCCCTTGCGCACAAAGTTGTCAATGATAAACTTCAAAGAGTAGACATTCTCGCCTGGATGCGTTGCTGCCATAGCTTCAAGCTCGCCCTTGTTCTCAGGTTTGATGTAGAAAACGTCGTGTCCCATATTATCTACATACTCCTTACGCTCCCACGAGATGGGCAGGGCGGGAGAATTGTAAGCGGGGCGACGCATTTGGTCAGTATACCAGTCGGTTTGCAAATAGGATAGATTGCAAACACGGGCATCGGTGCGCGTACCTTCAACCTCCTGAGCATACCAAAGCGGGAAGGTATCATTGTCGCCATTAGTAAAGATGATGGGCGCATTGCTATCATCGAGGGTGGCAAGATAGTTACCACCGAAGTCACGGCAAGCATAACGGTCGGAGCGATCGTGGTCGTCCCAAGTTTGGCTAACCATCTGCAAAGGTACGAGGATGCCCAACAAAGAAGCAACACCTGCAGGAATGAGTTCATTCTTACCTTTGAGCAATCGCTTGATGCCTTCGGCAATCGCTGCCACGCCCAAACCAATCCAAATGGCAAAGGCATAGAACGAACCTGCATAGGCGTAGTCACGCTCACGAGGCTGAGAAGGCGTTTGGTTGAGGTAGAGCACAATGGCAAGTCCCGTCATGAAGAACAGGAAGAAGGTTACCCAAAATTGCTTCACGCCTTTGTCGCCACGGAAAGCCTGCCAGAACATCCCCAGCAAACCGAGAAGAAGTGGCAAACAGTAGAAGACGTTGTGTCCCTTATTATTCTTCAGCGCATCGGGAAGCAGGCTTTGATCGCCATAGAGGGCATTATCGATAAAGGAGATGCCCGTGATCCAGTTTCCGTGGTCGGCTTCTCCGTGCCCTTGAATGTCATTCTGACGACCAGCGAAGTTCCACATAAAATAGCGCCAGTACATAAAGTTCAACTGGTAGCTTGTTAGGAAACGGAGGTTGTCCCATTGTGAAGGCATCTCGCCCATGTAGGGGCCTTGTTGTGCGCCTGTTGTTGGATCTTCCACATAGAATTCGACAGGCGTCTTATCCACTCCGCCCAACCAGCTCTCATATTGGCGAGCGTGGGCAGAGGAGTACATGCGTGGGAAAAGCATCTGTGTGGCAGAAGGGAAGATGTAGTTGTCATTAACCTCTACCACATCGTAGCGATCACCCTCTGCGGGATTTTCTTTCTCGTGCTTCTGCACGCGCTCCTTCTTACCCATAGCCACAGGCTGAGCCGTGTAGGCTTGACCGTAAGCCAAGGGACGATAACCATATTGGTCGCGACTAAGATAAGAGCCAAGGGTAAAAATATCTTCAGGGGAGTTCTGATCCATAGGCGTGTTTGCCGCCGAACGAATCATTATCACTGCATAGCTCGAATAGCCGATCATGAGCATCAGCATGCAGAGCAAGGAAGTATTAAGAAAGCGCTTGCGCACAAAGTAATTGCCATCTTTTCCTTTATAACCCAAGGCAAAATAGAGCAAGCCGAGGAGTACTAAGCCCAAGAAGATTGCTACCCACCCCTCGCCTATGAAGGGGATGCCCAAGAGTGCTACGGAAAGCGTATAAAGCACCTTGATCAGTGTGCGATTGCTACGCAGGGTGCTCCACACAGCCGCTAATACAACGGCAACAAGTAGCACCACATAAATAATCATACCCGTATTGAAGGGCATTCCCGCCGTGTTCACAGCGAACAGCTCGAACCATCCGCCCACTTTCACCAAGCCTGGCACAACGCCGTAGAGTACGGCAATGATCACCAAGAAGCTCACAGCTAAAGCAAGGATAGAGCCTTTTGTCTTGGCTTGCGGATTGCGCTTATAATAATAGACAAGTCCGATGGCTGGCAAGCACAGAAGATTCAGCAAGTGCACGCCAATGGACAAACCCATGAGGTAGAAAATCAACACCAACCAGCGGTCTGAACCTGCCTCGTCGGCTTGATCTTCCCATTTGAGGATAAGCCAAAACACCAAGGCTGTGAACATTGAAGAAGTACCATACACTTCTCCCTCCACGGCTGAGAACCAAAAGGTGTCGCTCCATGCGTAAGCCAAAGCACCGGTTACACCGCAACCGATGATAAGCAGTGTTTGTGCCAGCGTCTTCACTGTGCCGTCTTCCGTAAGGAGTTTACGCGCCAAGTGGGTGATGCTCCAAAAGAGGAAGAGGATACAGAAAGCCGACATTACTGCCGTGAGATAATTGACCATAAGGGCAACTTTCGTCACATCGTCTGTAAATTGCGAGAAAAGGTTGCCCATCAGCATAAAGAAGGGTGCACCAGGAGGGTGGCCCACTTCGAGTTTGAACGCAGAGGTTATAAATTCAGGACAGTCCCAGAAGCTGGCTGTCGGCTCCACCGTGGCGCAGTACGTAAAGGCGGCAATTGCAAACACAAGCCACCCCACCACGTTGTTGGTCAATTTGAACTTAGACATTCTATTATTATATATCAGATTGATTTGCTTTGCTTGCAAAGATACAAAAAGCCTATTATATCTATACTGATGCAAGACTTAAAAAACGCTCATTGCAGGGATTGTCAGAGAATTGTCAGTTTCTTTTGCCGCTGAGCCGTGGAGGTTTTTCTATTCCTGCATCATTCTTGGGCAAATCTGGGAGATAACAACTCATCTCGCCCTGCCAAGTGAGCAACACCAAGCAAAAGACTGCGCCTGAGCCATGCCGTGACGAGAAAAGACATAATAAGGGCAAACAGTTTGGTTTTCCAACTTTTCCCCAGCTCTCACCCTTTTTCTTTGCACATCTTCTCAAAATCTGTGCTATATATGACATCCATTTTCCAGTTTCAGGGGAAAAATGCACCTGCTTCCACACAAAAATTCGCCTCTAAAAACGACTATTATTTGCGCTGGGATTTTTCCCTTTCTCCCTTCCTTTTTCTCCTCCGAGGCATGTCGCAAAAACACCCTCAGCACAAAAAATCAGTGGGAGCACCAACATCTTGGGCTCCCACTAACCAACACAAAAACTAAACTAGACTTAACTAAACTATTTAGACTGACGTTGTCTCACGACAAGTAATGTCATATGCAAATATATAAACAAAAATCTAATCTGCAAAGACGTATCGGAGATTTTTTTATAAAAAAATTCGTTCTCTCTCTGCCATTTCAATTTTCAGAAGGCATCATTTCTGTCAAGTAGACCTATCATTTACACCCAAAACCTCTATCTATCGGGCGTTCGCAAAGGATCAGAAAAGAGCTGATAGTTCTTTCAAAATTTCGTCCTCCCCTTTGAGAAAAAAAGAAAGGACTTCGCTCTTTTATTTCCATCACTCAACAAAAAACTCATAGCAACCCTTCCTCACCCGACTTGCCCTTTTCTTGATGAACATACCGCAGGGAGATTTTTCTCTCTTTTTATTCTGACAAACCAGAGAACGCCCACAAAGCGACTCGTTGAGAACAATCAGTGCGAAGAAAAAGACTCTTTGAAGCAAATCCTTAAAGAAAGCATCCGACTTTAGGGTTTCGCAACACTTGCCCTTGCATTTGGCTCTGGGAAGTATTATCTTTGTAGTAAGACAAAGGGAGGACGGTCGTTTTATGCCGTCCTCCCTTACTTTTTGCTCAAAACAAGGTTCTTCAAGTGGCGCAACTTG
>JBHAFO010000134.1:0-3320 GCA_041856145.1 Alloprevotella sp. | reverse complement strand
CTCGTTTCTTCGAAGTACAGGCTCGTGGTGGTTTCAGTTACAACTACAACTTCAATTCTACTCCTGCTGAGGGTACTGACTTCTTCGGTGCCAAGTTCGGTCTCGACTTCGACTTCAACCTCGGTGAAAGCAAGGCTTGGACAATCTCTGTGAAGCCAGCTATTTCTTACAACCTCGATGGTCAACACAAGCCAGGTGACCACGGTAAGACATACGGTGCTCGTTTCGAGAAGGAAGATGCTCGCTTCGAACTCACAGCTGGTTTGACTTACCACTTCAAGAACAGCAACGGTGCTCACCACTTCCTCAACGTACGTCCTTACGACCAAGCTGAAGTTGATGGTTTGAACGCTCAGATCAACAGCCTCCGTGGTCAACTCGGTGACAAGGATGCTCAGATCAATGGCTTGAACGGCCGTATCAACGACCTTCAGAACCAGCTCAACGCTGCTCGTAACCAGAAGCCACAAGTTATCCAGAAGACTACTAAGGACATGGATATCTATGTTTACTTTAAGCAAGGTAAGAGCTTTATTGAGCGTGCTCAAGAGCCTAACGTAGAGCGTATCGCTATTTTCTTGAAGAACAACAAGAACGCTAAGGTTGTTATCAAGGGTTACGCTTCTCCAGAAGGTAACGCTGAGCTTAACCAAAAGCTCTCTACTGCTCGTGCAGAAGCTGTTAAGACTGCTCTCGTTAAGCGCTACAAGATCGCTGCAGATCGTATCTCTACTGAGGGTCTCGGCGTAGGTAACGTATTCTCTGAGCCAGAATGGAACCGCGTTTCTATCGGTACTATCGAGAAGAACTAAACCCCGTTTAGCAATTCAATTTAATGGGCGACTCCGTAAGGGGTCGCTTTTTTGTTAGCTTGTTCGAGAGGATTTCATTTGTTGAACGCTCAACCTCTTGCAGAATTGTATATATAGGAAGATGAAAAGAAAGTGGGCGAAAGAATGGCACAAGTTTTTGGGTGTGACGCTGTGCGTACTTCTATTTTTGAGTGCCTTGTCGGGAATTATTCTTAACCATCGTACACTGTGGTCGGAGATAGACATTCCTCGTGTGGCGTTGCCCGAGGCGTATCAGATCAGGAATTGGAACAATGCCACCCTGCGCAACGTTCTGCACACAACAGATGCCACCTATCTTTATGGCTATGCAGGCGTGTGGCAAACGGATAGCACTATGAGCCAAACGCCCGTACCGCTCAATCGGGGCTTTATGACTGGGGCTGATGAGCGTAAAGTGGTGGCAATGGCGCAGGATGCGCAGGGCAAAGTATGGGGTGCCTCACAATTTCACCTCTATACGCTTGACCACCAGAACACGTGGCAACTTATCTCCTTACCCGATACCATTACAGAGCGACTTACGGATCTTTATGTCAAGGGCGACAGCCTACTACTGCTGACACGCTCGCACCTGCTGTTGCGCACGAGTCAAAATCCCGCTTGGCAGGTCGTAGACATTCCGCCTTCGGAGCATCATGAGTGGGGAACATTGCTTTTCCAAATCGTGTGGGCCTTGCATAGCGGAGAGTTTTTTGGTACGGCAGGAAAGATTGTCGTGGACATCCTCGGAGTTTTGCTCATTGCCATCAGCCTCACGGGATTTTACTTTTTCCTCCTTCGACATCGGAACATGCGACAAGCCTCTACAGACCAACGTCGTAGGCACTCGCAACGTTTGCAAATGGTTCTGCGTTGGCATCGCAAATGGGGCTGGCGGTTGCTCCTGCCTCTCCTCTTTGTCGTGGTTACGGGCTGGGCGTTGCGCCCGCCACTGTTGCTCGCCTTGGTATTCAATCGGGTAGAACCTTGGGAATGGAGCCATCTGCATAGTGACAATCCTTGGCACGACCGCTTCCGTGCGATTCGTTACGACATTTTCCGTCAGCAGTGGTTACTCTCCACTTCAACGGGATTTTACACCTGTAAGCATCTGGGCGATGTGCCTCGACTTTGGCGCGTGCAACCGCCCGTCAGCCCGATGGGCATTACAGCCTTTGAACAGCAACAAGATGGCAGTTGGCTCATTGGCTCTTTCTCTGGATTGTATGAAGTACATCCTGAGCGGCAACGCAGTGTTGTCAATTATTTCACGGGACAGGCGGTCGATACTTCCAAGCGCACCCGTCCTGTGTCAGACCATGCCGTTTCGGGCATTCTGATACGGAACAATCAACGCCCATTAGTTGCCCTTTACGATGCAGGCTTGGTGGAGCGCACATCAGCAGTGCCTTATTACACGTCCTGTCAGCTTGTTCCGCAACCTCCCGAAGTTGCCGAAACGCCCTTCTCACTTTGGCAATATGCCTTAGAAATCCATACGGGGCGTATTTTCATTCCCTTTATCGGGAAGCTCGGCACGGAACTATTTACCTTCGTCTTCGGTCTACTGACCATTGTGGTGTTACTCACAGGTTGGTGGCGAATGAGACGAAGATAATATGTGCGCGCGCGTAATTCTTAAAGAAAGCATCCGTCTTTAGGATTTCGCAACATTGGCCCTTGCATTCGGCTTCAGAAAGTATTATCTTTGTATACCACGAAAGGGGAAACGGCTTGCAAGACCGCTTCCCCTTTTATTTTGCCTTGAATTTCCTCCTTCAAGTGGCGCAACTTGGCAAAACTTCCTGCGCATCCCGTAATTTTTTCAAGCCTTGGCGGTTTTACGGGAGGCGTAGGGTAGATTTGCAAGACAACTCTCTGTGTTAAGCATTGTTCGAAAAACTTAATACGAATGGCTTATATCTAAATCAGACTTTCTTAAAATTCTTTTGCAGAGAGGTTGCCTCTCTCAAGAGTAATAAATATCTTTGCAAGTATGAAAGTTCAGAATTTATCATCTGGGAGCCGAGAAATCCCATCTTTGTATGTTTTGAAAGGCGTGAGTGCCATTCTTGTCGTATTGCTCCATACCAGTGTGGGCGATTATACCCATTTTGTGAACCTCTTACCTGTTGGAGTTGGTATAACCTCTGTGTTTTACGCAATTACAGGCTATTTTCTTTATACAGCTGATGAAGTGAAGTTGCGCTCCAACCTATGGAGAACAATGAAGAAAACGATACCAATAATTCTTATCACACAAACGGTTTATACGTTATTTAGTCTTCCTCTCCCCGAGTTTACAATGGAGAATAAGATATTCTATTTCAAATGGATAATCTTAGGAGATGGTGGTGCTCTTTGGTATCTAACAGCCTTACTTCAGGGACTCTTTGTGTTTTGGGTACTGGTACGCCTCCTTGGAGCGAAGTATATTCCTCTTCTTCTTTTGGGTATCGTGGTAAGATTTGTCTGTGAAGATTATTG
>JBHAFO010000133.1:0-5496 GCA_041856145.1 Alloprevotella sp. | reverse complement strand
GCACTGAAATCTATATAATTATCAGTGGAAACTAAACTTTTTCTGCGCCTCCAGTCAAAAATGTTGGCGCAGGGAGAAGACTTTTTCAGCCCAATAAAAAGTTTTTTAGCGCAGGGAGTGAAAAAAGTAGTAGGCGATAAATCTGTTTTCCTTTGAAACAATTAACTTTGCAAAGTCAAAGTGGCATTTACCCTTTCAGCTACTTTTCTTTTGTTGAGGCTCAAATGTGCGCTTATCAGTATAAAATCAATTCAAAACACATCATAGAAAAATGGTAAAAAGCAAACTCAAATTTCTTGGTGCTTTGGCACTTAGCGGTTTGATGGCCACGCCAGTTTGTGCGCAGTATGTGTTGCGGAGTAGCAACGGCTCAGCCGTGGCACTGCAACCTATCGGCAAGCAAGCACAAGCGCCTGGTCTGAAAACTTCGTCAGTGCGCACCGACTACGTTGCCAGTACGAACGATTATTTCGTGGTGGCTTTCAACCGTGTTCCGTCTATGGCAGCGCAACAGCGCATTAAGACTGTGAGCACTTATGTCTCCTATCTCCCCGACTTTACCTATATCTACAAGGCTTCCAATGCGGAGAAAGCAATAGAAAAGGTAGTGCAAATTGCCGAAGAAGACGGGCTGACAGTGCAGGCTACAGGCGTATTGCCTTTGCAATTTAAGCTCAGCGAAATTATTTATAATGCCTCCTTGGCGAAGAAAGAATTTGCCACGGAAGTTCATAACGAGGGCTTGGAAGTTTCTGTCTTTGAGAATAGCGACCTCGTGGCTCTGAAGCAGACGCTGGATGAGTGGGGTTTGGCTTATTCCGTTGTTGGAGCTGATATGATACTCGTGACTTCGGGCGTTTCCACCTCTTTGGCTGAAGACTTGGCAAACATTCCTTATGTGAGTCACGTAGCCCCATCTTTGCTCCCACAGCAGGAGATGTTGGATTTCAACTATATCATGCGAACCAACTCGCCACATTTGATAAACTACGACCGCAAGGGTCCTATCGGACGAGGCGTTTACTTTATCAACTGGGAGACTTACGGTGGAGAAAAGTTCTTCCCTATTATCTCCTATGGGCGCACTCTGTCAGGACCGCTGGCGGATAATTCAATCAATGCACACGGTTCCACTTGTGGTAACATCGCCATTGGTGCGAACAACATTGAGGAGTGGGAAAGCGGTGGTATGGCACCAGGCGCAACACTCATTGCTGGCGGTGATGGCACCAAGACTTACAACCAAGTCAATGGTGTCGGTAAAGCCGTTGCGGACAACTTCCGTCCCATCGTGTCGAATCACTCTGTGGGTTGGAGATATGGCGACACGGACTACTGGCCACAAGCTGGGCAGATTGACCGCGTGACTTGGGAAAGCAATGCCTATTTGAGTTGCTACTCAGCAGGTAACAAATCGGATAGTATCGTTGCGCCTCACACCGTGACGGGTTATGGCTCTTACTCTGGTGGTATCAAGAGTAACAAGAATGGTTTCAATGTTCACTCTGTAGGCTATCCAACAGTCGATGTAGACTGGGCAAGTTTCGGTCCATCTAAGGACGGTCGTATAACTCCTCAGATCTGTGCTGAAGGTACAGGCGGTACGTCTTATGCCTCGCCTGGTGTGGCAGGTTTAGCTACGCTTTTGATGGAGCAATATCGCGAGGTTTACAACACCGAGGCACGTGCCGACGTGGTCAAGGCTGTGATGATGAATACGGCTATCCCCGTGCGTACTTTCACAGATAAGGTGACAAGAAAGCGTGTCGATGCTGTCAATTATATCAACTACCGCACGGGCTTTGGACAGATCAACCCCACGGCAGCAGTGGCAGCACTGAAAGAAAAGCGGGTGAAATTTGGCGAGAAAGTAGCCCAAGACCAGACCATCGTAGTCAATCTTGAAGTGCCTGCCGACCAAGCAGAATTGCGCTTTATGCTCTACTGGAACGATGTTCCTGCGGTTGCCAATGCGGCAAAAGCCTTGATCAACGACTTGGACATCGAAGTAGAAGACCCCAATGGCGTGAAGTATTTGCCTTGGACGCTCGACCCTTCACCCGATAAGGTGACCAATGCCCCCGAACGTAAGGCAGACCACTTGAACAATGTGGAGCAAGTCGTGATTCGTGCTGCTACCAAAACTTCGCTCCTCCCAGCTGGAACTTACAAGGTCTATATCAAGGGTTACAGCATTCCTAATGAGGCGCAACAACCAGAGTATGTGCTCACTTGGCAGTTCCGTCCTCGCGGCATTGTGATGACCTCCTTGCCTGAAGGCTACCGTGTGAATCAAGGCGATGCGCTGATGATCACTTGGGATATGACCTTGGCAGAGGACGAGGATAAGAATGCGCTTAACGTGGAGCGCTCCACGTTGAAAGCGGGTGCAATGACGCCTTTTGTAAAGGTACGTACCACGGCTGATGGAAACTTTACAAATCTGATTCGCTACCCTGGTAGTTTTGGTAAGAACTTCTTTATTTATACCATTCCTAACACATTGCAGACTTCTCAACTGCAGTTCCAAATCACAGCAGACGACCTTGTGGCTGAAACCAACCGCGTGATGGTAGAGCCACGTATAGTGGAACGTCCAACGATCGTTACCTTCTCTCCAGAGAAAGTAAAGCTCTCGTGGAATCCAGCTCCTAAGACTACTGTTGGAAAGTACTATATCCATGCGCTCTATGACCAGCATATGACAATCGTGGATAGCGTGGATATGCCAGCCACTGAGAAGGAAGTGCTCGCTCCTACGGGTCGCATTTGGTCGAAGGATAACCTCTTTGCTATTTCTGTGCGCAACGGCAATACGAATGCTATGAGCCAGCGCAGTCTGCCCGCGGGTCTTGATCAAACAAATGAATATGTTGTTAGCAGTGCTGATGTTTGGCAAGAAACCTACGACCTCTGCGGCGATGAAACAATAGAGTTGAAAATTAGAGGAATGGAGGGCTATATCCGCTGGCACAAGATCCTCAATGGCACGGGAACGCCGATTGCAGACGCAGACGGCGGTAACCTGAGAACGCGCATCTTTGCTCGTAACGACTTTGGGCAGTATTATTATACGGTGGCAGACTCCAGTACCAACAATGTGGTATATACCTCAAAGGTTGTGGCGTTCAATCGTCCTGCAGTGGAGCAATCTGACTCATCTGTCTATGGTGACGGTTTGTGGAAAGGCTATGTCTATTACAACAAGACAGGCAACTACACACAACTTCCCCTCTTGCCTAAGAATGCTACTCTCTATGGTAAGTTTGACTTGAACAAGCTCTCTTTCAACTCAAACGACGATCTCTTCCCTTGGGAAAAGAGCTATTTGGGTCTGTCCATATATAATGGTTACGTAGGTTGCGATGTACCTGGCGATGCCAACAATCAAGTGGTTGTGCTTAAGCGCAAGAACTTTGCACCAGGCGAATACACCTTTGTTGTGAAGCGCGGTTCAATGCGTGTGCAGATGATATTCCGTAACCGTTTGGGCGGAGTAATTAAAGAGTACACTGCTCCTACGAATGTGACCAACGATGCCACGCAGGTGAAGGTGACGCTTGACGAAAATTCTACTTGCGAGATCCGTTGGGTCGGCAACCACTTCCAACTCGAAGTGACGCCTCCAACGTTTGTTGCTCCCACGTTCACCGCTCTCGAAGAAGGGCAGTATTATCGCATCATCAGTGCTAATCCTGGCTTCTACACCCGTCAGAGTGTGACCAAGAGCATTCGCACAGACTATGCTACGAACCGCATTAGCTGGGTGTCTACGGACAAGGCTGACGTTTCGCAGCTTTGGAAAATGACGGCTAACACCACTTGGCCAGCTGTCGCTGTTCAGAATGCCAACACCTCCCGCTACCTCAAGGGTGCGAATGTGGCAACACAAACAGATCCAGGAGAGATTAGATTTGCCGATCTGGGCGATAGTCAATTCTCCATCCATGCAGGTGAGAATACCTTCATCTTGATCAAGCGAGACGATGCCACTCTCTATGGTAGTATCACGCAGGCAAAGTACACAGCTTCTGCTAATTCTACCTCTGCATGGTACTTGGAGAAGGTGAGTGACGTTCAAGTTCGTGTCGGCGAGACTGGTTACACTTCTGCCAACTATCCTTTCGCGATCACAGTGCCCACAATGTTGCACTTCGCCGTCTACAAGGTGGCAGAGCTTGACACAGACGGTCGCACGCTCAAGGCTGAATTGATTCCTGCAGGCGCAACTATCCCTGCGAATACGCCTTTCATCATTGCAGCGCTCCCTGGTGTTTATAATCTCGCCATTGATGCGAGCAACACGGAGGCTCCACTATCTTCTGTTATCAATGGTGCAAAAGGTATTACAGGGCGTTTCGAATCTGGCGCATACGTTTTGGGTTACGACCCCGTGCTGGGTCTCGGCTACGTACCTGCCAGCTCGAGCAATAGGTTGGCTGATGCAATCAGTTCTAACCGCACTTACTACATGGCTCCTGCCAGCGCAGGCGATTTCGTTCCTCTGAAGTTCTCGTCTGTAACAGGTATCGGTGCTGTAACAGCAGGCGATAAGGCTGATACACCAATATACGATGCTTCGGGTCGTCGCCTCACAACGACACCACAGCGAGGCTTCTATATCAATAATGGTAAGAAGGTCTATAAGTAAGACACTATCTATATAATAAAGGCTGGCATCTCATTGGGATGCCAGCCTTTATTTTGTCCTTAAATGGCTTAGAACTTATAAGTCAAAGCCACGATGAAATTACTCCCTGGGGCAGAAATGCCAGAGCTATAGGGGCGATAACGGCGATTCGTTATGTTCTCAAATGCGAAGTTGAGCACCAAGCGTTCCGTTGCCTTATATTGCGCCTTGAAATGTAGCGCATACCACGCTGGCGACCATGCTTTGCCATCAGCATCGAGGGCGTAAATTTCAGTCTTCGACCGTTCGTCTTCGGGCATATCTTTCGCCAATCGTCTGCCTTGGAAGTCTGTCGAAAGTTCGAGATGCAAGCGAGATGCAGTGTAGGTGATTGCTGTTCGACCGAAGAAGGGCGCAGCGTGACGCAGGGTACTCTTCTGTCCGTCGTCGAGTTCCTCACGCCCTTTCTGATAGTTGGCGTGTGCCTCGACGCCGAATCCATTTGGAAGTTTCGCCTTGATGCCGACTTGCAAACCATAGATATAAGCCGAAGCAGCATTCTGTATTGCCAACACCTGGTGCAATTCGCCTTTGTACATCACGCTGTCCTGCCCGTTGAGGGTGAAGCTACGGCGCACCAAGGCATTGTCGAGATAAGTATAATAAGCCGATACGTTCACTTGTGCCACATCGCCCAAAAGGCGGGTCGCCCCCAGCTCTGCATTGTAAGCATATTCGGAGCGGAGCGAGGGGTTCGGCACGGTTACTGCGCTCTCTACAGAATCGTAGAGCTTACCCATATCGTCTACATTGGGCGTGCGGAAACCGTTGGAAATACTACCGCTCAAAAGCCATTGCGACGAGGG
>JBHAFO010000132.1:0-15884 GCA_041856145.1 Alloprevotella sp. | reverse complement strand
TCTCAGTAAACCTTTTTCCGCCACGGGGTGGTCAAGCAAAAAACGTGGCTTGGTTTCTCCATTTGGCTGGGCGAAAAGGTACAAAAACAAGAGCTTTTTAATATTCAACCTACTCCTATCTCCTAACCCTGCAAAGTTTCCCCCTTGAGGGGGAAATGGAGGGGGGCTGGAGATTGTTAGGCTTTAGGTTTGACTTCCTCTATGCAACCCACGGCGGCAACAATCGGCTTTTTCGATGGCGTCCATAAGGGACACCGCTTCTTACTCTCCGAACTGCGTCAGTTGGGAGAGCGAGAAAGTGTGCATACCTTGGCACTGACCTTCGACTGCCACCCGCTCTCCGTGGTTCGACCTGGAGCACAACCGGCTTTGCTCTCCACGTCAGAGGAGCGGTTGGCGAGTTTGCAGGAGGAGGTGGACGAAGTGGCTGTCCTGCCTTTTACGAAGGAATTGGCACAGCTCACCGCAGAGCAATTCCTCCAAAAACTGCACGACGAATATGGCGTCGCCCACCTACTGATGGGACACGACCACCGCTTTGGGCGTGACGGCAGACAGCTTACGCCAGCCGACTACACTGCCCTCGGAAACCGCATCGGCATCTATATTCATCACGCTTCGCAAGAGCCATCGGGCGCAAGCTCTTCGATGATTCGTTCCTACCTCTTGGGAGGTAATGCCACTGTGGCAAGGCAGATGCTCGGCAGACCTTATACGCTCACAGGCACGATTGTTCACGGACGAAAGGTGGGACGCACCATTGGCTTTCCCACCGCCAATCTCTCCGTGCCGAGCGAGCGACTTGTGCCCGACCTTGGCATTTATGCCTGCCGTGCCACGATTGGCAATGTGACCTACGACGCAGTGACGAGCATTGGACAACGCCCGACCCTCAACAACGGAACGGACATCACCATCGAGACTTATATCTTCGAGCTTTCTGCCGACCTCTATGGGCAGACGATGACGCTACACTTCGTGCGCCGTCTGCGCTCCGAAATGAAGTTCGCCAGCTTGGAAGCCCTCCGCCAACAAATCGCCCTCGACTGCGAAAAAGCGAAGGAGGTGTTGGGGCAAAAAGAGGTGTAGGAATACGCGATTTTTCGCCCAAAGACAACGCCAATCATTCTTGCCAACGATGTAGGGACGCTCGGTCGGAGCGTCCTTCGCTCCTCAAAATGCCCGTCGGCACTCCTATTCTCCAGAAGTACAAGGTCTTTTAGACCATCATTACTTATAATTAAATTCTTCCCCCTGTACCAATTTCCCCCTGAGGAGGGAATGAGAGGGGAATTTCCCTTTATGCAAATCCGCCACCTCAATTTGGGCGATCGCCCAGTGTTTCTCGCTCCGATGGAGGACGTGACAGATGCCGCTTTCCGCCTGCTCTGTCGCCAGCTCGGTGCTTCGATGGTCTATTCCGAATTCGTGGCAGCCGATGCCTTGGTGCGGGAGATTCCTTCGACCCTCAACAAACTCACCGTCTGCGATGAGGAGCGTCCCGTGGTCATTCAGATTTATGGCAAAGATCCCATCGCCATGCGCGATGCCGCACAGATAGTGGAAGAGCGTGCCCGTCCCGATGTGATAGATATGAACTTCGGCTGCCCAGTCAAGAAGATTGCGGGCAAGGGTTGCGGTTCGGGCTTGTTGCAAAACGTGCCCTTGCTCCTCGATATTGCCCGCCATGTGGTCGAGGGAGTGAAAACGCCCGTCACAGCGAAGACCCGCCTCGGTTGGGACAGTGAAAATCTCATCATCGAGAGCCTTGCCGAACAGCTCCAAGATACGGGTATCGAAGCCCTGACTATCCACGGACGCACCCGGGCGCAGATGTATAACGGCGAAGCCGATTGGTCGCTCATCCGTAAGGTCAAGGAAAATCCACGCCTGCGCATTCCCATTATTGGTAATGGCGACATCACGTCTGCCGATGAGGCTGTGCAACGCTTTGAAGAGACGGGCGTCGATGCTGTGATGGTGGGACGTGCCACCTTTGGTCGCCCTTGGATTTTCAAAGAAATCTACGACCGTCTGCACGCCACGCCTTTAGCTGTCGATAACTTCATCGACTCCTCAGCCCCCGTCCTCTCCACGGGTTGGAAACTCGATGTTTTGAAAACGCAGGTGTTGCAAAGCGTGGCACGCATCGATGAGCGCAGGGGCATTCTCCACGTGCGCCGTCACCTCGCCGCCTCGCCCATTTTCAAGGGCATTCCCGACTTCAAACAGCTCCGCATCGCCATGTTGCGAGCCGACACCGTGGCAGCACTTTTCGATATCATCGAAACCGCACGACCATTGCTACACAAAAATTAAATCCTCCCTCTGAAATGAAGAAACTCTTTATCGAAACATACGGCTGTCAGATGAATGTCGCAGACAGCGAAGTCGTTGCCAGCGTGATGGGCATGGCAGGCTACGAGATGGGCGAGTCGGCAGAAACAGCCGATGCCGTTTTTCTCAACACCTGCTCCGTGCGTGACAAGGCTGAACAGAAAATTTACAAACGCCTCGAAGCCCTCCACGCCCTCCGCAAGGACGGACGCAAACTCATCGTGGGTGTGCTCGGCTGTATGGCTGAGCGGGTCAAGGACGACCTCATCGAAAATCACCACGTAGACCTCGTGGCAGGCCCCGACGCCTACCTCTCTCTCCCCGACCTCATTGCGCAGGTGGAAACGGGACACAAAGCAATTAACATTGAACTGTCCACTTCCGAAACCTATCGAGAAATTGTGCCCGAGCGCATCGGTCATAACAAACTCTCAGGCTTTGTGAGCATTATGCGCGGTTGCAACAATTTTTGCCACTACTGCATCGTGCCTTACACCCGAGGCAGAGAGCGTTCACGAGAGGTGGAAAGCATTCTCAAAGAGGTGCGCGACTTGGCAAATAAGGGCTTTAAGGAAGTGACCCTCCTTGGACAGAATGTCAATTCCTATCACTGGCAAACGGAAACGGACGATGTGCCTTTCCACGAACTCCTCCGCCGTGTGGCACGTTGCGCCCCAGAGATGCGTGTGCGCTTCACTTCGTCACACCCTAAGGATATGAGCGACGACACCCTCCGTGTCATTGCCGAAGAACCTAACGTTTGCCGACACATCCACCTCGCTGTGCAAAGTGGCTCCAACCGCATTCTCAAATTGATGAACCGCAAGTACACCCGCGAGTGGTATTTGGAGCGTGTCGCTGCCATTCGTCGCATCATTCCCGACTGCGGGCTCTCCACGGACATCTTCTCCGGCTATTGTTCCGAGACGGAAGAGGATCACCAACTCTCATTGAGCCTGATGCGCGAGTGCGCCTACGATTCCTCGTTCATGTTCAAATATTCCGAACGCCCCGGCACTTACGCTGCCAAGCACCTCCCCGACGATGTGGACGAAGCCACGAAAGTGCGCCGCTTGGAAGAACTTATTGCCCTGCAAAACGAATTGAGTACAGAGGCGAACCGCCGTTGTGTGGGCAAGGTCTATGAAGTGCTCATCGAGGGGACGAGTAAGCGTAGCCGTGAACAGCTTTTCGGGCGCACGGAGCAAAACAAAGTAGTTGTCTTCGACCGTGGTCGCTACCACATGGGGCAGACCGTCAAAGTGCGCATCACCTCCTCCACTTCTGCCACCCTCTTGGGCGAAGTCGTCGAGGAATAATCTCGAACTCTTGTCCCGCAAAAACGGGAAAGGCAAATACCAGATACGCTCGCAGGCAAAGTCCTGCGAGCGTATCTGGTATTTGTCGTCATCATGCCCAAAGTCGAAACGCCGCCTACCGCAAAGGTTGAACGAAAGGCTCGCGTTCCGCAGACCTTCCCTGCGCCACGACATAGCTCAAGCACTGCGTCGCTTGGCTCTGCCCGTTTAGCAGAATAGAAAAGTCTCCATAAACCACCACCGCTCGGTCTGACCTCTGCAGAGGTGCAAACCGAGCGGTGAGTTGTTGGGCGAGGAGTTACATATAGGCGTAACGGAGAATGAGCAATATCGCAACGATATAGAGCGTGATACTAACTTCCTTGTATCGTCCGCTGAGGAGTTTCACCAAGGTGTAAGAAATCAAGCCCCAAGCCATACCCTCTGCGATGTTATACGTAAGAATCATCAGCAAAACTGTGAGAAAAGCGGGGAGGGCTTCCGTGATGTCGCTCATGTCCACTTCTTTGATTGAGCCGAGCATGAACACACCCACCAATACCAATGCGCCAGCCGTGGCTGCCGATGGCACGAGGAGGAACAAGGGGGCGAAGAAGAGGGCGAGGAAGAAGAAGCCTGCAGTGACCAAAGAGGTCAAACCCGTGCGACCGCCCTCGGCAATGCCTGCGCCGCTTTCCACAAAAGTGGTTACAGTCGATGTGCCAAAAACAGCACCGATGGACGTTGCCAAAGCGTCTGCGAGCATAGCACCACGCATTCCTTTTACACGGCCGTTCTCGTCCATCATGTCCGTACCTGCTGCAGCGCCAATGAGCGTGCCGAGCGTGTTGAAGATGTCGATGAAAACAAGGGCAAAGATGGTCATCCACATATCAAAGCTGGTCAGAATGCTGAAATCGAACTTCAAGAAAGTGGGAGAAAGGCTGTGAGGCATACTCACAGGCGAGAAATTCTCGGGAATCGTAGTCACAGCGAAAGGAATACCGAGCAGAGTCACGAGACCAATGCTATAAAACAATGCGCCACGCACACGGAGTTTGATCAAGACACCGCTGATGATAATGCCGCAGATTGCCAAGATGCCCGAGGGGGTGAACTCGCCGAGACTCACGAGTGTTGCTTCGTTGGGCACGATGATACCTGCGCCCTTGAGCCCTACGAAAGCGATGAAGAATCCGATACCTGCCGAGATGGCAAAGCGGAGGTTGTAGGGAATGCAGTTCACAATCGCCTCACGAATGTTGAAAACGGTGAGGAGCACAAAGATCAGACCTTCCACAAAGATGGCTGTCAATCCTTGCTCCCAGGTATAGCCCATTGCGCCACAGATGGCGAAGGCGAAAAAGGCGTTGATACCCATTCCTGGTGCTTGCGCAAAGGGCAGGCGGGCGAGGAAAGCGATGAGTACTGTACCAATGGCTGAAGAGAGCGCCGTTGCCGTGAACAACGCAGGCTTGTCCATACCCGTGCTTGCGAGAATATCAGGGTTTACAGCAAGGATATAGCTCATGGTGAGGAAGGTTGTAATACCTGCCATCACCTCTGTGCGCCAAGAGTGACGCTTGATGTCGAAACCGATGAGAAATTTAAGCATAAGGGAGAATATAAAAGTCACAGCATCTAACCTCCAGCCTCCCCGCAATCCCTTCCTCAAGGAGGAAGTCGTGTTGGAGAACAGTCATTGCACCCAGCCAAAGAAACAGAGCCAAGTGATGGACTCGTTTGCACGTTGCCGTAGCGAGAAAAGGTCTGTTGAAGACCAGCGATTAGAGCACTTGGAGAAACTTCGTTATTGAGAATTGTAGTTAATCAGCCCGAGGACTTCCAATGCAAAAACCCCAGCCAATCCTTCCCCTGAGGGGGAGATGAGAGGGGCTTTTGGTTCGGCTTTTCTTAGAACGTCCACTTAACTGCTAAGGTTGGATTCCAAGAGAAAGTCTTGTTGCGATAAGGGAAGTTGTAGCTAAACTCCCACTCCGTACCAACGCTGAGGTTGAAGTTGGGGTCTACGCCACGGAGCTTGTTGAAGTTGAACCACAGCTGAGGCTCGGTGATGAACACAGGATACAGCCCTGTGGCATCGCTGTCCATCCAGAAGTCGGCAAAGCCCGAGGTGTTGAGCAAACCGCCGAACATGTTGTGATACCAAGTGGCTGTGAGCTGGAACGAGTGACGCTTGTTGACATTTGCCAAGTACTTATACAACGCCATCACGGAGAAACCCGTAGAGAAGTTCTTGTTGTTCCACGCATAGCTGGGACCAATGAGATAAGCATCGTTGTACGAAAACTGATTGCTCGTACCGCCGTTATATTCAATATGGGCAGAGATGGGTGCTTCCCAGAATTTCAATTCACGGGCAATCTCCCAGTAGGCAGACTCCACACCATTGTTTTTATAGTTCATATCCACAAAGAAGAAAGTGTTACCCCACTTGTCGGGACGGAACATTTCCACTGTGGTTGTGATGGCTGGACGGTAATCTTTGTTCTTGTCCAAATGCCCGAAGTCGTAGTGCAATTGCACGTTCTGCGCCATTGCGCTCAAGGAGAGCAGGCAGGCGAGCGAGAGTAATAGTTTACGCATAATTGATGATTTTCTTCCCCGCAAATCTCTCCCAAGGGAAAAATTTTTTGGAGATGGGTTTATATAGAAATAATAGTTTGTATCAACAATCTGTCTGCTCCTCCGATGCAGACAAGACGTCCACACCAATACTTCCCCTCTGAGAAGAGGAGGGGAGGGGAGCTGTTTTCTTTGTGGGTTGCGCTTTTGCTGCCACAACTCCAACTGCTATCAGCCCTATGCCCAATGGGATTTGCACCACGGTGGGCACATAGTCTTCGATGGGAATAGTGAAGCAATAGAGCATTACCACGGAAAGACCATTGTTCAGCACGTGCGCCACGATGGGGAGGAGGGCTGTTCCGCTACGCTCATACAACCAGCCCAGATAAACGCCTGCCACAAAGGCAGAAACCCCTTGAGCGATATTGCCATGCACCACGGCAAAGAAGAAAGACGACACTCCGATCGACAGCCACACCGAAAGACCCTTTTCTCGCAAGGTGCGCAAAATGCCCTCACGGCAGAGTAGCTCTTCAAACACTGGACCTACGACCACTATACTGAGCACTGCCCACGGACTGCCCAACATTTGGCGAAACATCTCCGTTGTGCCGCTGTCCGAAAGGTCAAAAGGAGCAAGGACAAAGCCTAAACCCATTCCGATAGTCACCACCCCGACTATGCCCAACGCCCAGCCACGTCCCGAGGTCGTGTTCTGCAAACAAGTCCTACGCACCAAGCGGACGCAGAAGAAGAAGGCGATGAATGCCGCATTCGTGATAAGCAACGCAACACCAAAGGGCACGGCATATTCCTGCATATCGCTTTCAATGAAGCTGACGCCCTTTGTCGTCATAAGATAAATTTCTACCAACACGCCAGCCAATATCTGTGCGAGGAAGAAGGAAAGCACATAGGCAAGGAGGCGCAACCACCCCCAATGTTCTCCCCCTTTCGAGGGAATGGTTTGTTGAGAATTTTTCATCATCTTAGCTGATAGAATTAGTTGAGGTGTATCTTGATTTTTTACCTTTGTTTCCAACAGATCTTTCCTGCGCCACGCCATAGCTCAAACACTGCGTGGCTTGGCTCTGCTCGTTTGGCAAAACGGAAAGGTCATAAAAAGCTCTATCGCTCTTCCGCCACCTTGGTCTTAGGCAACAAGAGGTTCAGCACCACTGCCACGACGGCAGCCAAGCCGATGCCTTGCATGGTGAACGAGCCGAATTGCAACACCGCACCACCGATGCCAACGGTCAAGGTCACAGAAACAATGACCAAGTTGCGGGCATTGCCCAAGTCCACCTTATGTTCCAAGAGGTTCTTAACTCCTGCGCCCGCAATCGTGCCGAAGAGCAACAACATAATACCGCCCAAAACCGCGGGGTCGATACTCTTCAACAAAGCACTCATCTTGCCAATGAGCGAGAAGACAATACCTGTCACAGCAGCAATCTGCAACACACGGGGCTGGCACACCTTTGTGAGCGACATTGCTCCTGTCACCTCAGAATAGGTCGTTACGGGCGGTGCACCCACACAGCTGGCAAAGAGGCATGCCACGCCATCGCCTGCCAAGGAGCGGTGCAAACCTGGATCCTTCGTGAAGTCCTTTTCTGCCACCGAGCTAACCACATAGACATCGCCAATATGTTCAATCACAGGGGCAATCGCTACGGGAATCATAAACAAAATAGGCTCCCACTCAAGCTTCTCGGGCGTGATCAGCTGTGGCAAAGAGAACCAGGGCGCATCGATGATACTCTGATAGTCTACCTCAAAAAAGACGGCATCCAAGACATAACCCACCACGATACCGCAGAAAATAGGAATCAGCTTCAGCAAACCCTTCACATAGAGCGTTACGACAATGGCTGTGGCAAGCGAAGCCATCGCCAGCCACCAGTTTTCGGCTGCCATCTTCACCGCACTGCCCGAGAGCGACAACCCAATCAACATGATGATAGGTCCAATCACAGCGGGCGGGAAGAGTTTGTGGATAAACTTCATACCAAAGGCACGCACCAAGCCTGCCATCACAAAATAAACGAAGGCAACGCCGACAATGCCGAAGAGGGCGCCCGAGAGTCCATATAGCTCTGTGGCACTGATGATAGGGGCAATGAATGCGAAACTACTGCCCAAAAAAATGGGCACTCGTCCTTTCGTCACAACGTGAAAGAGGAGAGTACCCACACCTGCAGAAAAAAGTGCCGTCGAAGGATCAAGACCCACCAATAACGGCACGAGAACTGTAGCCCCAAAGGCCACGAAGAGATACTGCACGCCAACTATCACTTGGCGCGACGCAGAAAGACGAACTTCTGAGTTTGACATACTAAGAGAATGAGAGATTAAAAGGGCTAAAAGCCTATGTCTTATATTTATGTGGCAAAATTACATATTTTTTTTATGTCTGCAAAATCCTCAACTTCCACCTCTTTGACACTGCCCCGAGGAAGCTGTTTTCAATCCCACTCTGCCAAAGACAGCCCTCACCTCATCTCCAACCACCAGTTGCAACATACTGATAATCCAAAACTTGCAGTAAACATTTTTCCCGTGCTGCTCGAAAATTCTTCAGGCGCATAAAGAAAATCCGGGAGGCGCATAAAGAAATTTCTCCAAGGCTTGGAATTTTTTCTTCATGCGCCTCCCGCTTTGAGAGGTGTTGGAGCAGACTATGCTCCCTCCTAATGCCACGATTTTATTGACAGCAACAAAACATTTTTTTAGAGGGAATAGAAAAATAGAAATTGGACTTATTCAAATTTGAGGCAGGATTGTAGCTACCCCCACTCGGGCGTGTCTACAATCCTGCATCCGTTCTTAAAATAAAGGGGGTTCCGTTGTTCCTCCTCGCCCTATACCCACGGCAGGTAGCTTTCTGCTGCTTGAAGGCGGGGGACTTGGTGGCAGAGGGGGGAGTTGGAGAGTACTTGCTCGTACTTCTGCAAATAGTCGGTTGCCATGCGTTCGGCTGAGAAGAGGGTTTGTACATAATCGTGGCAACGTTGGGGGCTGTAAGTGGTATGCTGGATGTGGTCTGCCAGCACACGGTGGTTGGCAGACAAGAAGCCGACATCGGGGTGCACCAACTCTGGCAAAGAACCGTAGGGTGTGGCAAAAACTGGTGCACCGTAATACAAACTCTCAATCACTGCCAACCCGAATGGCTCGTGCCACCGCACGGGAAAAATCAAGCCTTTGGAGCGTTGCATCACCTCTGCTTTTTTCTCATTGCCGACCATACCATAAAAATGTACACGGGGGCTGAGCGTGAAGCGGAAGCCCATTTTGAGATTGAGCCGATGCCCGCCCAAGACGTCCAAATGCCCGCCACGAATGGCGTGCGTGGTGTCGATTGCCCCCTTGAGGTTCTTGAGTCGCCATGCCGCCTTGCCCAAAAAATGATAGTGCGAGCGGGGTTGGTGCAGGTCGGGGGTGGGATAGTCGTCCCAGTCGAGTCCGTTCCACACATAGCTGTCCACCCCGAACCGCTCCGCGTGTTGCTTGGACACAAAGATATAGTTCTGACTGACTGCCGTGGAAAGACTGTTGCCATGGATCGTGATGACGTGGGGCTTTGGATAGGGTTGGGAAATGGGCACATGGAAATGCACCAAATCGACCTCCTCGGGAATCTGCGCCTCAAAGGGCAGGGCGTGGTCTCTCACAATCACTTCGGCAAAGGGGCATTCCGTCCCTGCTGGGGCTAAGAGCCAAAGGCGATGCCCGCGGGCTTTGAGCACCCGCATCAAGCCCCAAACAACCCGTTCCGTACCGCCATAAAGTAAGGCTGGTAGCTGACTGTCTATGACCAAAGCTATGTTCATAATTCTCTGTGTTTTATTTTGGTACAATGGCGTGTACGAGAAACGCTTGGTTCAAGTGTCTGCGAATGCTCCCAACTGTCAATGACCTTGTTGAAATGTAAATCATCATCGCAAACGCTTCAACCAAGCGTCCTTACGCTTTTATGCCTCAGCGCACCATCACACTTCGGTGTGCCTGCATATTTGTCCGCGGGCAGAGGGCCTTATGCCTTCAAGTCGCCCACCTTGAGGAGGTATTCTGCAATTTGCACGGCATTGAGGGCTGCGCCTTTGCGGATTTGGTCGCCCACAATCCAGAAGGTCAAGCCGTTCTCATTTGCCAAGTCTTTGCGGATACGACCCACATAAATGTCGTCCTTACCAGCGAGGAAGAGTGGCATGGGATAGGTGCGGGTGGCAGTGTCGTCCATCACCTGCAAACCTTCAGCCTTGGCAAAGGCTTCGCGGGCTTCTTCGGGCGAAATGGGACGCTCCGTCTCTATCCAAATGCTCTCGCTGTGAGAACGCAAAGAGGGCACACGTACGCAAGTGGAAGAAGTTGCCGCATCGGTGTGCATGATCTTGCGGGTTTCGTTGAACATCTTCATCTCCTCCTTCGTATAGCCGTTTTCACAGAAAACGTCGATCTGTGGAATAACGTTATATGCCAACTGATAGGGGAACTTCTCCACTGTCACGGGCTTACCGTCGAGGAGTTCGCGGTGTTGCTGTTCGAGTTCGTCCATTGCGGCTGCACCAGCACCACTGGCGCTCTGATAAGAGCTAACATGTATGCGGCGGATGTGCGAGAGTTGCTCCAAAGGCTGGAGGGCAACGACCATCATAATCGTGGTGCAGTTGGGGTTCGCAATGATGTTGCGGGGACGATTGAGCGCATCGGCTGCATTGCATTCTGGCACTACCAATGGTACATCCTCGTCCATACGGAACGCCGAAGAATTGTCGATCATCACAGCGCCGTGCTTGGTGATTGTTTCGGCAAAGTCCTTTGAAATACCACCGCCAGCAGACACAAATGCAACATCGATGCCTTTGAAATCATCGTTGTGTTGGAGTTCTTTCACCTCGATGTCCTTGCCACGAAAATTGTAAACCTGTCCTGCGCTACGTTTTGAGCCAAAAAGGAAAAGTTCATCTATGGGAAACTCACGCTCGGCGAGCAAGCGCAAAAACTCTTGTCCTACGGCACCGCTGGCACCAACTATTGCTACTTTCATTGTGGAAGGATATTGTTGTTTGATAATTGTGTTGCAATTTTACAGTAAGGACATCTGTCAAGCGAATGAGCCTCAATGCCTCTACTTGTGGCAAAGATAGATATTTTTAATGAAAAGGTGTGGAGAAATCAATAAGTTTTTTGTTACTTTGCAAGTAATATGTTAAGTGCCGTACCATTTTCTCTTCCCATCGCCGACCCTACTTGGATTTTCTTCCTCGTACTGGGGCTTATTCTCTTCGTACCCATGGTCTTAGAGCGCCTGCACATTCCTTCCATTGTGGGGCTTATCGGTGCTGGCATCTTGGTAGGACCTTATGGCTTCGACATCTTGGCGTATGACGACAGCTTTAGCATTTTTGGCAAGGTCGGCATTTATTACATCATGTTCCTTGCCTCGTTGGAGATGAATATGGAGGAAGTCAAACGGATCAAGGGGCACGCCCTTGTGTTTGGGCTTCTGAGTTTTATATTCCCCTTCACGTTAGGTTTTTTTGCCAATCAGTCGATGGGCTACGCTATGCCAGCGGTGGTGCTGATGGCTGCCATGTATTCGTCGCACACCCTGCTGTCTTATCCCATCGTGTTGCGCTTTGGCATTGGGCAACGGCAGTCGGTCAGCATTGCCACGGGCGGAACGATTGTTGCCGACACGCTGACACTGATCGTCTTGGCTGTGATTGGGGGCATCTTCAAGGAGGGCACAACAGGCTGGTACTGGGTGTTTCTCGCGGTTAAAATCCTTGCCATTGGCGCAGTCATCATCTACACCTTCCCCCGCTTGGGACGCTGGTTCTTCCGCCGTGTGAACGACAGCGTGGCGCAGTATGTTTTCGTACTGGTGCTGGTCTTTGCAGGTGCTGGACTGATGCAACTCGTGGGCATGGAGGGCATTCTCGGAGCTTTCCTCGTTGGCTTGGTCTTGAACAAATTGATTCCGCCAGCCTCGCCCATCATGAGCCACATTGAGTTTGTGGGCAATTCCATCTTTATTCCTTACTTCCTCATCGGTGTGGGAATGATCATCAACATTGGGGCATTGGCGCATGGGCATGCCGTGCTGATTTTGGCATTGGTGATGGTGGGCGTTTGCATTGCTGGAAAATACCTTGCCGCCTTTGCCACACAAAAGATTTACGGTATGAAAGCCGTGGATCGCCTACTAATGTTCGGACTGACCAACTCCCGTGCGGCTGCCACGCTGGCAGTGGTACTCGTGGGGCATGAGATCATTTTGCCCACAGGCGGACGACTCTTGGACGAGACGGTACTCAACGCCACGATGCTACTCATTTTGGTCACTTGCATCGTTAGTCCCTTTGTCACGGAACGGGTGGCACGTCGCATCGCTATGGAAGCACCCACGACAAGCTCTGCGCATACGAAATCAGCAAGCGACCGCATTCTCATTGCAGTGTCCAATCCCGACACCCGCGACCCTCTGGCACATCTTGCCCTCTACCTCCGTTCGCCCAAGACGGAACAACCGCTGATGGCAGTCAATATCATTCTCGAAGACAAAGCCCACCTGCGAGAGCGGGGGGCGAAACAGCTCGAAGCTGTGGAGCGTTTAGCGGCAACGGTGCACGTGCCCGTGCAGACCTTCAACCGCTGGAGTGTGAACATCGTCAGTGGCATTTCCCACACGGTGCTCGAAAACGACGTGTCGGACCTCCTCCTCGGACTTCACCACCAGAAGCGACTGGGCGAGAACTTCCTCGGCTCGGTCACGGAAGACCTCATCGATGCCGTTTCTCAGCAGGTGATGATTTACTTCCCGATGGTGGCAATCAACACCATTCGCCGCATCCATTTGCTCATTCCCCGCGAGGCTGAGTTTGAGCCTTCGTTTGCGCAATGGGCGCGCCGCATCGCCTTCCTCTCTCAGCAGCTCTCGTGCGTGGTGGAACTCTATGGCGGACGTGGCACACTTGCGGCTTTGGCAGAATGTTGGGCGTCGCAAAAGCTCAACGTGGCGCACGAAGCGCACGAGTTCCGCTCTTGGCACGACCTCATCTCCATTGCCCACGCAGTGAAGCCCGACCACATGATCGCCTTCGTGATGGCACGCCGCTCGACCATTTCGTACCAGCCCTATATGGAGCGACTTTCCAAGCAGATTGGGCGTTACTTCTCGAACCGCACCCTCTTGCTCATCTACCCCAACCAGCAAACTGCGTCTCCCTTGGGCAAAGGCTCACGCTCCGTATTGCCCACTGGCATAAAGGGCGGACGATGAACCGAACGACGCTATCTCACTAAATTTGAGTAATAATAAATTCCTCTTTATGAAGAATATAGCCATACTTCTTACTGTCTTTAATCGCAGAGAGAAGACCCTCCGCTGTCTTGACACCATCGAACAGAAATATGCCAACCCTGCCGAAACGAAATTCGGCATCAAGGTGTTCCTCACCGACGATGCGAGTACGGACGGCACGAGGGAGGCAATCGAAGCGCGACAGTATAGTTTTCCGCTTCAGATTATCGCAGGCACAGGCTCTCTCTTTTGGAATGGCGGCATGATCAGTTCGTGGAAAGCCGCCTTGGCTGATGCCCAAGATTTTGACGGCTATCTCTGGCTCAACGACGACACCGAGATTTTGCCCAACTTCTGGGACGACCTCTATGCAGGCGATCTCTACGCCCGTGAACACTATGGCAGTCCTGCAATCCTCGTGGGTTTAACTACCGACTTGAAGGGCGAGAAATTCACTTACGGCGGTTTCAATTTCGCCAGCGTGATCACGCTCAAGGACGTCTTCCTCGTGCCCGATGGCAAGAGCTATCAGGAGTGTCAATGTGCGCATGGCAACATCACTTACATTCCCAAAGAAGTGGTGGAGCGAATGGGTATTTTCATCGAGGATTACTTCCATGGAGGCAGTGACCACGACTACACTTATCTGGCATATAAGGCTGGTTTCAAACTCCTCGTATTACCAAATTACGTGGGGCGTTGCGACAACGACCATAACAATAGTAGCGACCTCGGATTTAACCGTCCTACGCTCAAAGAACGCCTTGCTTATTTGCATTCGCCCATGGGTTATAACTTCAAGAACGCCCTCCTTTTTCAGAAACGTTGCTTCCCCTATCGCCTGCCCTTCGTCTATTTGATGGGCTATGCCAAGGCAATTGCACCTCGACTGTTCACAGGTTTGTACCATTGGCTCAGACGCTAAAGGCGATACGTACATTTTTTTCACCACTCAAACTTATTATTATGTTACCTTGTTCTAAATGTGGCACTCCCTTGAATGAAGATGCCAAGTTCTGCCCCCAGTGCGGTCAGGCAGTTGCTCCAGAGATGGACGAGAGTTACAACTATTCAGAAGAGCAGGAGGTTATTCCTCCCAAGCGCATCAGCAAAAAAATGGTCTACGGCATCATTGCCCTCGCCACCCTCCTTCTCTTAATCATGACCTGCCCCACGAAACAAGACCACGTGGAGGCTGTTCAACAAGAGGTGACTTCTCTGATCCTGAAGGATAGCAAGAACGAGCAAGACCAAGCCTTTGCCATGGGATTTGGAAATGGTCTTATTCAGAAGATGCTCCTCTCTAAATTGGACGTAGACAGTTATCTTTTGTTCAGCGTGGGTTCCATCCATCACAAGGATAAGAGTCAGGTTGTTTCGGTCGGTGTCTTGGGCCATGTCTTTGCCTTCGACTGGGACGAGGAAGCGATGAAGACTGTGGACAAGATGCTCGAAAAATAGTCCTGAAGCTCCTCACGGCGTGAAAGCACCCTTGCTATGGTTACTGCCCCTCCTCCTTTCGCTCACTGCTTGCCATGGGCGAAAGGAGAGAGGGGTTGTGTCTTGGGTACAAATCGACACTTCGACGCTCCGCAACGGCGATCTCATCTTCCGGGAAGGCATCAGTTTTGAAAGCCGTGCCGTGTTAGAAATCGACAGCGGTGCGTACTCCCACATCGGCATTCTCCACAAGGGAGAAAGGGGCTGGGAGGTGATACACGCTGTGCCTGGAGAAACGGAAGGCGGCATTGACACGGTGAAAATTGAACCGCTCGCCCATTTCCTCCACTCCGACCGCTGTGTCCGAGCCACGACCTTACGCACCAACACCTCGGACGAAATTGCCACAAGGGCAGTGCGCTATGCCAAAACAAAGGTGGGAAAACCTTTCGACACAGCCTTTGACCTCCACGACACCTCTGCCTATTATTGCACAGAGCTTATTTGGCAGGCATATCTCCGACAAGGCATCGACCTGTCAAAGGGCAGGCGTCACCGCCTCCGCCTTTTCAACACCGAAACCATCTGTCTCCTCCCCACCGACATGATGTAGCTCCATTTCCCCTCCATTCTTCCCATCGTTCGCCCAATCAAATTGACAGAAATAAGCAAGAGCGAGTTCTGTTTATTCCATCTCGCGATAGGCGCAGGTGAAAACGGACTTCTCCATAGCTGGATTTAATGCTAACACGAGCTGATTCCATAAATTCAACCCGTACAGCACCTCCCAAATTCCTAAAATCGTCATCCGTCTTTAGGCTTTTGCAACAACTGCACTTGCATTTGGGAGATAAAAGTATTATCTTTGTAATAAGACAAAGGGATAGTGGCTATTATTGAGCCATTAT